>NZ_CAKVGN010000004.1 GCF_934747485.1 uncultured Brachyspira sp.
TTGTTTATCTTTACTTAATTTACTACGTTTCATACTTAAATTTTAACAAATTTAAGTTATCTGGGCCAGCCCCAAAATGAAAAAATTTTTGTTAATATTGTCAATAATATCAGTAGCAGCAATTTCATGTGCTGATAAATCTTCAACAAGCGGTAAACCTGTAAGTACTATAGCACCAAGTGCAAATAGTGATGTAAAAGAAGGTACTCCAATAGCTCAATGGGATGGAAAAAACAATATATCAGCTTCTTTATCTGGTGCCGTAGCTGCTCAAGCAGGTGAAACAACTGCTCCTACATATAGTTTGCTTGATAGATTATATACAACTACTTGGTATCAATCTGAAGATGATTATGATGATGGTGTAGTAGAAAACGAAACTACTTTTATATTCTTTGATAATGATTCAAAAATTAGAGAAGTTGAATATGAAAACGGAATACAAGATGACCCTGCTGAATATTCAGCAGTATCAGAATCTTCACCAGTAGGAACTACTGCAATGGCAGGTGTTGAGAATAGTACTTGGAATGCAATGGTTGTAAAAACTACAGAGTTAGGAGAGCGTGACACAGACTGGTCATTATTATACTTAAAAGATAGAGATGTTTTATATGTAATAGAATTAGATAATGCTAATAATTTGGATAGTGCTAAAAAAGTAGCAACAACAATAGTTAATTCAATAGAAACTAACACTGCTGGTACTGTATATAATGATGATAAGTTTATATTATCTGTTGTTAAGTAAAGATAAACATATTTAATTAAGAAAATAGTGATTTACTTTTATAAATAGTTTTAGAGGCTTAAGTGGTATTAATTGCCCTTAGGCCTTCTTTATTGCATACTTAAAAGCCTATTAACAAAAAACAACCGTAAATAAATATTTATATGTTTTTAGTTTAATATTTAGTATGTAAAATATAATTAGTATTACTTTCTTAACTTGCACTTTTTGGTTCTTTTGACGAAGTCCGCACATCGACTGGAAGGAGTCCTTCAGGGCGGCCGAAGGAAGTGCCTGCGGTATTGGTATAAAAGAACCTTATATCCTTCGGATACGCTTCGCGAAGAACTGCATTTTTAGTTAAAATACAAGTATTATATTTATATATATTCTAAGATATAAAGTAAAAACACTTGCACTTTTTGCAACTTTTTGCGGCGGGAAAAAGTTGAATAAAAAACTTACATAAACAATAAAATCAAAACAATATAAATATTTATTAATAAAAAAACTATTATCAATTATTAGATATTTAGCTATATCTTTTTATTTTAAATAATATATAATTATTATATATATAATTATGTTAAAAAGGTATAGATGTTTAGGTTTATTTATTTTGTTATTATTTTGTTAAGCATACTCTCATGCAATAAAAATAATTATCGCTTGGAAGATAAAAATGGTAATAATAATACTTTTGAAAACTCACAGCTTATATCTAAAGACGGCATAAAAGGAAGTATTGTTAAAGGTCAAAAGGATTATTATTATTTTAATGTTAATAAAGAAGAGATTATTGATTTTTATATATCTAATTTAGGCGATAAAGCTATCACTATGACTTTATGCAATTACAAAACTAATATTGTTAAAGTAATAAGTGAGTTTGAGAATACAAATGAAAATACCCGAGGTTATACCATTCAAACCAATGATAAAGGAGAAATATATTCTTCTCAAATTATGAAAGGTATTTATTTTAATCCATCGGAAAACGTAGAAGAAAATAAATATTATATAGTTATAGAATCTAAAAATGATGATACTAAATATAGCTTTGTTCTTAAAAAAAGAGAATGTAATGAAACTGATGAAAAAGAGCCTAATGATATAATATCTCAGTCACAGATAATAGATGTTAATAGTGAAAATAGACTCTATACTATAGATGGATATTATAGCCAAGTTTTTAATCCTAAGTTATATTCTGGGGATTTAAAAAACATGGAAATAGATTCCTATAAAGTTACAAACAGTTCTTTTAATACTTATTCTTTATCTATAGAGCTTTCTGGAGTTCCTTCTGTTGATGCTGCTATAAGATTATATGACAATGCCGGAAACTTTATTGCTAATTATGACCTTAATAATGTTGGCGATGGTGAGGTTGTTGAAAAATTAGTGCTTTATCCTTATATGTCATATTATTTTGTTTTGGTGTCTGAGAGGGCTGTATTAAATATACCATACAGGGTAAGTGTATTAGCTAAGCCTTATGATAAATATACTGAAGATGAACCTAATAATAAATACACACAATCACAAAATTTAGAGTTTAATAAAACATATAAGGGTGCTATAGATTATTCTTATGATAGGGATTATTATACATTTAATGTACCTATACAATCAAGCATAAAACTATCTTATTTCTTAATAGATTCACAGGCTATTAATTTGAGAATATCTAATGAAAATGAAGGAATAATAGCTACTATGCCTCAAAATGATGATGAGTATACCACTAGCTTAAAGCAAGGAAAATATTATTTGATTTTTGAGAGAGATACTACTAAAGAGAAATGGGTGAAGGGCAGTTCTAAGATTAGAAATTATGAGTTTAGTATGGCTATATCCAATGAAATTAGCGGATATTATGAGGATTTAAATTACAATAATGATTATTACAGTAATGATTATGATGATAGTTTTTACAATAATAATTATAGTGACGGCTTTTACAATAATGGATATAGTGACAGTGTTAATAATGATAATCAAACAGAATATAACAATAATGAAGAGACTAATAATTATATTATACTAAAAGATGAAGATTATAATGCAGAATATTATTATTATAATAGTGAAGATAATGATATAATGCAAGAATATACTAATTATGGTGAATATTAATTATGGGTATAAAGGATATTTTTAAGAAAAAAAATATAAAAAAAGATTCATCTGAAAATAAAGAATCCTCTTTAGATAATGCTTCTAAAAAAAGAAGATTTAAAAAGAGATATATTCCTTTAATAATAATTTGTGTTTTAATTATAGCTGTAATTGGTGTTAGAATATATTTAAATAATGATAGAGTAAAAACTATAGTAGAGAATGTTGTATATTCTTCTTTGAATAGAAAATTAGTAATAGAAGAATTTAGTTATGGCTTACTTTTTCCAAAAATAGAAGCAAGCAATGTAATTCTTTATAATTCTACAAATTTTAATGAAGCAGAAAACATAAGTTTAGATAATTTAAGATTAAGGTTTTCATTATTTCAATTACTTTTTTTGAAACTTCATATAAAAGAATTAAGCATAGACAATTTGTATGTTAATATGTTTACTGATGAGGCGGGAAATTGGAACCTTCCTGATATGCCTCCTTCAGAGCCAAAAATAGAGGATACAAATAAAGAGCCTTTTGATTTTACTAAATTAGATTTCCTCAAACTAAAAGCTGATGTAGAAAATATTAGAATTAATAATTTATCATTTAGTGCTGATAGTTTATCTTATGTTACAAACAATAGCGGACTTTTTGCAAGTTTAAGTAATTTTAATTTGCATTTAGATTTAAATACTAAAAGATTTTCTTTGTCTAAAGTAATGGGAGTTTCTGCTCCTGAAGCTTTGAAGAAGCTTAATATAAAGAGTTTTATAAGCAATGATTTAGTTTATAATAATTCTGATTTAAATTTCAAAGATGAGCCGTTATTTAATTTGGATATATCTTATCCTAATGAAGATGAAATAAAGATTGTATTTGATTTTGAAGTAAGTGAACCCAATTTAATATATAGTGGAATTAAAAAAGATGATATGCAATTAGCATTTAATTTGCTTGCGAGATATAACATAAAAACTCAAAGTATATTTATAGATAATATTTCATCAGAACTTTTAAATGATGAAATATTAAAAGTAATAGCATCTGCAGCAAATATATTTAATAATAATATAGGAATTGATTTAAATACTTTTTATGCAAGGCTTGATTTAGGAAAGGTAAATAGTTTAACTTCTATGTTTATGCCATCATTAGGTATAAATATGAATGGTTTTTTGAATGTTGATGCAGATAAAACTACAGGCACTATTAATAATCTCAATAATAAACTTACTATAGCTATGAAGAATATCAACTTTGATATGCAAAAAACTATATCTATAAAGAATCTTAATTCTACAACTGTAGTTGATTTAATTATTAATCCAGAAATAGAAGTTGCTGTTGATAATAAACTTACAATAGAGAGAGCAACTGCTTTGAGAAGGTATAGATTTAATAATGCTAATGTGGCATTGAGGGTGGATTCTTCATTAAACGGGCTTACTTCAATAGGTTCTGTAATAAATGACCCTAATAAAAAAAGCGATGCTATTGTTTATATAGATGATATTTCTGCTAAATATGGAAATGCTAATATTTTAATTAAAGGTCTTGTACGTTTTGATGAGCCTACAGATTTAAAATTGAATGTTTCATCACTTCCAGTTGCTGATTTTAGCGGAGGTATTGCAAGAGGTTCATTAAACTTAGATGCTAATATTTTTGGCAGGCTGTTAAGCGATATAGACCTTAATTTGAAAGGCATAATAAATAATTTCTCTTATAATTTAAATGGGGAGGTTTCTTCTACTACAAAGGCTAATATTAATATGCTTGCTAATGCCAATATTATTTCACAGGATATTAATATTTCTGAGTTTAATATTGATTTGGGTAATTTCTTTAATTTTAAGTCTTATTTAAATTTGCAAGGTATGGGGCTAAAAAGCGGTTTTGTTAATGTACATACTTTGAGAATTGCTCCGTATGCTATGAAGAATTGGCTTTCTACAAAGTTTGCTGAGTTAGTAGATGGGCTTCCTTTTGAAGATGATGTTAAACTAACAAGTGCTATTGCTTATAATTTGTCTTTGGAAGATACATTTGCGAGTGTTACAAATTATACAACTGTTTATGTAACAGAAAAGCAGTATAAGCTTCAAGATGTTACTATGAAAGTTGATGCGGATGTTAATTTTGGAGAGAACTTATATGCTAATATAAGAAAGTTTAATATAGATAGCCCTACTAATAATTTGAAAGTGAGAGTTGATGGATATTTTACTCCTGTGATAAAAAATGCTAATTTAAATTATGAGGTTGGTTTAGATACTGATAGTTTATATTTGCCTTTTGGAATTGAGATTGGTGGGCTTTTAAGTATAATAGGAAATTTAAAAAATAATATTGCTGATGGAGATTTGATTGCGGATAATTTCTTTGCTAATATGGATTCTCCAGATAAGATGTCTATTTTATTAAAAGGATTAGATTCTAATATAGATTATCATTTTGATTTAACTCCTAATAAAAATCAGGTGGTTTCAACTGCAGCAAGATATAATCCTCTCACAAGCCAAGTGCCAAATTTGTTTATTGACCAGCTTAGAGTATATTTAAAAATACCGCCTTTTATAGATGACAGTATTAGAATAATGGATTTTTCTTCTTCTGTGAGAGTGCAAGGACACGGACTTACAATACAAGATTTGAAATCATCATTATATATTGGAGGAGAAAAGTTTGATGATAATTTATTTTTAGCATCAATATCAAATAACACAGCACCAAGAAGGGGAGCTATACATTTACCTTGGCTTAATGTTGATTTGGGAAGCTTTGATACGAGCACTATAAAATATGATATGAGAATGCTTGCAAGTGATATTAACTTCAAATATTTGCTTCCTCCTGAAAATAGAGATAAAATTAATGATGAAAAATTATTGGTTAATTTAACGGCAGATATTGCCGGAGTTGGTATTAGCCCTCTTAATAACATAAGACCTACTACATTCTTTGTAGGTATTAGTAAGATGTCTACAGAGTTTTCTAAGTTTTTAATAGAGATGATACGCCCTATTAACCCCGGTATATCCACAGTTGAAAACATTGTTCAGTTTGGTTATGACCCTAATTCTGTGGAATTTAGTATATCTGCAAATAAAGTGTTTACTACATTCTATTTTAGAGACCAAAACTTAGATAAACCTAATCAGCAAAAACAGCAATTAATAGCATTTGAAGGCGATAAGTTTGGGCTTGAGCCTATGCCTTTCTCTGATGTTATATCCTACTTAGAAGGCGGAAATTAAGGAGATTTTATGAAAAAGTATTTTATATTTTGCATTTTTATGTCAATGATTTTTACTAGCTGTTCTAAACTAATATTAGTTCAAGAGCCTGAGATGAGAGTTTTGGGAGGAAAGACTTTAATAGAAGCACAGGTTTTGGGTAGATATAGACAAATTGATGAGAGTGCTTATCAGATTTCTACTCTTTCAACAGATAAAGATTTAAGCCTAATAATGGTGAGTACAAATGTTTCTGACGAGGTTGCTTCAGAATATAAAGAAGCTTTAATTAGAAGCATGTTTAATCAAGATGAGATTAATCTTTATAAAACTAATGCTTATATTGGAGAGAACAATAACGGTTATTTATCATATATAGCATTTGATGTTACAGACCCAAAAGTTCAATACGGCGAAACTAGAATAGAATATATAAAAGAGATAATGGAAAAAGAAAATGCAGACAGAAAGATTATAGCAGAATATTTAATATTATCAGACCCAAAACTTACAATGTCGAATATAAAAGAAGTAGAGGCAGCACTTTATAAAAGAAATATAGAGCGTCTTGTAAACAACAGTTATTATCAGCTACCAGATGATAGCTGGACTTTATACACAAACTCTAATTAATATTCTTTTCTAAAACAATTAAAAATTAAAATATTTGCAGGGCTTTCCCACCTGCGAAGCGTTCCCGTAGGGTACACTCCCCCAGTTCTTTTGCCGATAGGCACCTACTCGGTACGACCGAAGGAAGTGCCTGCGGTATTGGTATAAAAGAACTGCATTTTTTAAGCAAAATACAAGTATTATATTTATATATATTATAGGATATAAAATAAAAACATTTGCACTTTTTGCAACTTTTAGGTATGGGTGCGTAGCTGCTATAAAAAGAACAATAAAATTTTTTAAACATATACTAATTTTTTTGTAAAATTATTTGTTTAAATTAAGATATTTATGTGAATTAGTCCAACACATCAGCTCTTTATAGGCTTACTGCAGACTGTCACTATGTTTAGGAAGTTTGCTAAAGGGGCTTAAATTAATACTAATTTATGTTATAATTAAAATATTAAATGCTTTGGGGTATTTCAATGAAGAAAAAGTTTTTTGCATATATAGAATATGATAAAGAAAGTAATGTTTATATTGGATATATTCCTTCAATAGTGGGGGCTCATACTCAAGCGGACACTTTGGAAGAGCTGCATATAAGATTAAAAGAGGTTTTGGATTTATGTCTTGAAGAGATGGACATTGAAGAGAAGAATGCCATTCCAGAGTTTGTAAAGGTAGAAGAGATAGAGCTTGTATGAGTAAGCTAATATTAAAGGAGGCAAAAACTATAGAAAAATTGTTGTTTTTATTAGGGTTTGTTAAACATAGGCAGAAAGGAAGTCATGCTTTTTATAAACATGAGGACGGACGATGCACCGTTATACCTTTTCACTCAAGCAAGGTAATATCAAGACCGCTTATGAGAAAAATATTAAATGAAATAAATCTCGATGTAGAAGAATATAATAATCTTATAGAAAAAATTTAAATAATTTATGAATGTGTTTTTATATAATGGACTGTTACTGCGTTTAGGAAATTTTCTAAGGGGGGTGATTGTGAGTTGACAAAAAATGGTTTATGTGTATACTTATGTGTATAAAAAGGAGTGTTGAAATGGTTATGAATTGTTTTATTATTAATAAGGAGAATTTCATTGAAAGCATCAGAAATTATAACACTTCTAAAAAAAGATGGCTGGTTTCAAATTGCTCAGAAAGGAAGCCATAAACAGTTTAAACATAATACGAAAAAGGGAAGAGTTACAGTACCTTATCATAGTAATGTTGATTTACAGGTAGCTGTGATAAAAAGTATAGAAAAACAAGCTAAGATAAAGATTTTAAATAAATAGTTTGTTTTTATAAAATATTTTATTATGAAAAAAAATATAGAAACATTTGTAGCAAATATTTATAAAGTAAAATCAGGTTATAATTCAACATTTTACGATTTTGACGGATGTGTAAGTGCAGGTAAAACTTTAGAGGAAACAGTAAATAATTCTAAAGTAGCACTTCAAATGCATATTGATGGTATGATAGAAGATGGCGAGAAAATTCCAAAAGCCTCTAGTTTAGAAAAGATAATTAAAGAGACTGAAGATGAACCTATAACGAGAATGTTAATAGAGGTGAAAGTTTCAAGAGAGAAGAAGAAGAGAATAGATATTACATTAGACGAGAGTTTATTAAAGACAATAGATAACTTATCATCAAATAGAAGTGAATTTATATCATTAGCTGCCAAAAATTATATATCTAGTTATTATAAATAAATATCATATTTTATTCAGGCTGTTACTGCGTTTAGGAAGTTCGCTAAATGGGCTTGATTTTTTTTATTTATACCTATATACTTGGATAAAGTATTATATTAATGGATAGTATTATGAAGTCTGAAAATAAATATTTAGTATATTTTTTAATTGTATTTACTATTATATTTGCTCTTTTATTAAGAATATACTTGCTGCCTAAAGAAGGGCAGATTTATTATAGAGATTTTTCATCGCACTTTCATGATATGAAAATACATT
Source organism: uncultured Brachyspira sp. (assembly GCF_934747485.1). Classification (GTDB taxonomy): domain Bacteria; phylum Spirochaetota; class Brachyspiria; order Brachyspirales; family Brachyspiraceae; genus Brachyspira. The sequence goes on from NZ_CAKVGN010000004.1 coordinate 8,693, forward strand.
ATGAAAGTAATACCATTCCTCATCTTGGAGCACGTTTTGAAATGGGCAGTTTACATGATAATAGTAAGCCAAGAGTTCCTGGAGGTTTTTTTTATTTGCATTTTCTTCTATGTTATAAATTAGCCAATGGTAATTTTTTTATTGCTCGTATATATAATCTTATTTCAATGTTAATTCCTGTTATGATATTTTTGTATTGGGTTTTTAAACGGTTTCCTTTAACAGTTTTTGCTATTATATCTTCTATGGTATTAATGAATATATATTATTTTAGTACCAATATGATATTTTACAATCCATATATTACACTTTCTTTTTCTTTTTTATTTTTAACTATGTTTGGTGAGTATGTATCTTCAGAGAGGGCTTTTCTACCTTCAATTTTTATGTTTCCAATTTTAGCTTTAATGGGGCAGGCACATTTTGCTGTTTATTATGGTATAGTTCCAACACTCATTGTTTATCTTATAATAAGATATAAAAAAACTTTGAAAAATTTATTAGGATTATTTATAGGAGTCTTCTTAGCTTTTTTAACATATTTGCCATATTTAGTTTATGAAATAAGAAATAATTTTAATAATTTAGATAAAATGTTAAACAAGGCAGCTAATGTAGATAATGGTATTGTATATCCTCAAGTACATTCATTGATTATGTTTCCAACAAATGAGTTTTCAACTCTTTATGGAAATACTTTCAACCATATAATAGATTTTTATAATAATAATCCGCTTAAATATTTTGCTATTATAATGTTAATACTATCTATTATATTTGTATTATTTGCATTTATATTTTCATTTATTAAATATTTAAAAAATAAAGACTATAAATTTAATAGTTTATATTATAATGGTTCTGATACTTCTTTAGTAATAGCAAAGGAATTATTTTTATTATTTATATTATATTTTCCTGTAACAATAATATTTACAAATATAGCCAATGGTATACCTGGATTATTTCGTTATCAATATGGAGCTTTTGCTTTATCTTTTTCTCCTATTATATACTTACTATATTATTTAAAACTACAAAATAAAGATGGTATTATAAATATATTAGTTATATTTTTTATATTAAATACTTTTAATATGGGATTTAATACTATTGTTTATACTAAAAATTATAAAGAACCGTATAAGTATGAATATTATATGGATGCTGTAGATGCTATAGTAAAAGATGCTAATTTACAGCCATTTAGTATAGAGTTTGGCAATATAAGTGATAATAGAAATTGGTTTTCTGATATGGGAGAGGCTTTTAATAAAACAGGGTATTGGAATCAAGTTGAAGATTCTAATATTGTGTATTATATAGATAGCAGTAAAAATAGTATAAAAATTGATGCTCCAATTATATTTAGTAATAATATTTACATAATATATAAAAAAATAAAATGAAATTATTATGAAAGTATATAAATTTATTTTTATTACAATTGACTTTTTTAAAAAATTTTAATATATTAAAAAACTAGGAGGTACAAATGGCTAATCCAGTTTTATCAGAAAAAGCTTTTGATTATGAATTAAGGCATGCAAATGAAGGCACTATGACTATTAATGGTGCTATAAACAAATCTATTATTTTAACATTAGTTTTAATGCTTTCTGCAATGGTGAGTGTGTTTTTTGTTTTAGCAAACAGCCCAGAAATGCTTTATCCTGCTGCTTTAGGTTCATCTATAGGTGCTTTTGTTTTGGCTTTAATAATGACTTTTAAAAAAGAGTTGGCAAAGGTTTTATCTATACTTTATGCTATACTTGAGGGTGTTGCTATTGGGGCAATTTCTTATGTTTTTAATGCTGCTTATGACGGCATAGTTGTGCAGGCTGTATTTTTTACTTTTGCTGATTTATTTATCATGCTTCTGCTTTATAGATTTAGAATTATAAGAGTAACAGATAAATTGAGAAGTGTAATAGTGGCTGCAACTTTATGTATAGCTATTGTATATTTAGTTAATTTTGTAATGTCATTCTTTGGGGCAAGAATTCCTTTCTTATATGGTTCAAGCCCTTTAAGTATTGGTATTAGTGTTGTTATAGTTGTAATAGCTTCACTTAATTTGCTTTTAGATTTTGACTTCATGGAAAAAGGTGAGGCTTATAATATGCCTAAATATTTTGAATGGTATGCGGCTTTTGGTTTACTTGTTACTTTGGTTTGGTTATATTTAGAGATATTAAAACTTTTATCAAAGATAAAAAGCAGAGATTAATAATTTATTAAGTAATTGATTGTAAAAAGGTATGCATAAATTGCATGCCTTTTTTAAAAAATATTATTTTATTTTTCGCAGCAAAAAACATAATGAAGCATATCCATGTTGTAATAATGCTTTGTTATTTTAGCTATTATTTTCATTTTGTTTTTTATAGCTACTTTTTGAGAAGCTATATTATTATCTCTTATTATAGAATAAACTCTATCAGCATTTAATTTATTAAAAGCATATTCTCTGCAAGAAACAGCACTTTCTATAGCAAATCCTCTGTGCCAATAATTTTTATTAAACAAATAACCTATTTCAAGCAGTTCATTAGAACCATTAATTTTTATATCAATGTTTTGCATTGTTAAACCAGCTTGCCCAATAAGTTTATTATTTTCTTTTAATATAACAGCCCAAAGTCCAAATCCATAAGTTTTATATCTGTTTATTTGTCTTTCAAACCATTCTCTACATTCTTGTTCTGTAAAACCATGTTCATAAGCATACATTGTTTCTTTGTCTTTTAATATATCGCATAAACTATTATAATCTTCTTCGCTGTTTTCTCTTAATTCTCTCAATATTAATCTGTCTGTTTCTATAATAATTCTATTCATTATAATGTTTCCAATTTTTTATATAATTATGTGTTTTTTATCGTATTAAATTATATAATTCATAAACTATTTATTAAGTAAAAAAATTATCATAGCATTTTTATTTAATATTATCTTTACATTTTATATAGCTCCTAAACAAGACAAGCAATATTTACTATTTGCTTTTTTTTATTTTAGTATTATAATATTTGCAATCGATAATGAGATATGTTGATAAAATAGAGGAAATATAAATTGAAAATAAGAGAATTATCTAGAATAAGCGGAGTATCACCGGCAACTATTTCTAGAATGTTAAAAGATCCAAATTCAGTAAAAGCATCTACAAGAAATAAAATTAATGATATTTTAAAAAATAACGGCATAGATAATTTTGCTATAAACTCTATAAAGAGAATTATATTAATAATTCCTGATTTAAGTAATACTTTTTATATTGATATGTTTAATGGTATAATATCAGTAGTGCAAAAATCTAATATTCCTTTTGAAATATATTTAACTAATGAGTCTATTGATGAAGAAATAAAAATATTTTCTAGGATAGAAAGCGATAAAGATATTGGGGTGATATGGGTTCCAGCTTCTGCTAAAAGAGATGAACTTCCATATAATAAAAATACTAATATTGTTTCATTGGTTGATAGGAATTTAGAATTTGAAGATATATATATAAAAAATTTATCTAATAATTTTAGTGCTGCCAAAAAAGCAACAGATTTATTAATAGAAGGTGGTGCTAAAAATCCTATTATTATCACAGGAAGTCTTAATTTAAGTAATGCTCAAGAGAGAAAAGAGGGCTTTTTAGATAGTATTAAGAGTCATAATTTGGACAATGGCATAGAAAGAGTATATTATGGTGATTTTAATAATAGCGATAGCGGATATCATATAATAAAAAAACTTGCAGAAGAAAATATAAAATTTGATTCAATATTAGCGGCAAATCAGATAGTAGCCATAGGTATATTAAAAGCTTTAAAAGAATTGAAATTATCTATACCAGAAGATGTGTCAGTAATATCATTTGACAAGGTAGTTAATTTGTATTCAGAAAATCAAAATATTTCAGAAGTAGTATTTCCAGCATTTGATATAGGTGTTAATGCTGCCAAAGTGTTATTAGAACATAAAGATATTAATATGTCTAAGCAAATATATCATTTTTCTGCTCAATTTAATTTGAGAGGCAGTGAAAAGAAATTCTAATATTTATAAAAAAATAAAGACTGCTAATATTTCCAAGCAGCCTTTATTTAATTTAAAGAATATCTAATTAATAAGCTTTCTTATATAAAGCCAAAATATCATCTAATGTTACATCTCTTGGATTTCCGCCAGTACATACATCAGCCAAAGCATCTTTTGCTAATCTTGGTAAATCTTCTTCTTTAATTTTTAATTCTCTTAAATTAGCAGGAATATTAACATCTTTAGAAAGTTTTTTTACAGCCTCAACAGCTTTTTTAGCAGCTTCTTCTTTGCTTAATCCATCAACTTTTTCACCCATTGCCACAGCTATATCAACATATTTATCTATACAAGCAGGCATATTAAATTCCATAACTATAGGCAAAAGCACAGCATTAGCAACACCATGAGGAATATCAAATATAGCTCCAAGCGGGTGAGCCATAGAGTGAACAATACCAAGTCCAACATTGCTGAATCCCATACCCGCAACGTACTGAGCAATACTCATACCGTCCATATCTTTCATGTTTTTATCTTTAACAGCTCCTCTTAAGTGTTTAGATATAAGTTCCATAGCTTTATATTCAAACATATCAGAAATAGTATGTGCCCCTTTAGTAATATAACCTTCAATAGCATGAGTTAAAGCATCCATTCCAGTAGCAGCAACCAAACTATTAGGCATAGAAGCCATAAGTTCAGCATCTACCAAAGCAACTATAGGTATATCTTTAGGATCAACACAAACCATCTTTCTATTTTCTGCTTCATCAATAATTACATAGTTAATAGTAACTTCAGCAGCAGTACCGCAAGTAGTAGGAAGTGCCATAATAGGAACGCTTTTATTTTTAGTAGCGGCAACTCCCTCAAGCGATTTAACATCAGCAAAATCAGGATTATTTTTAGTAATACCTATAGCTTTAGCAACGTCCATTACAGAACCTCCGCCTACAGCAATTAAAAAATCGGCACCAGATTCATTGAATTTTGCTAAACCATCTTTACAGTTTTTAATAGTAGGATTTTGCTTAATATCTAAAAATACATCATAAGCAATATTAGCACCATCTAAAACATCTTTAACTTTTTTAAGCACACCGCAAGAATCTAAAACTTTATCGCTTACTAAAAGAGCCTTTTTAAAACCTCTTGCTTTAACCTCTGTAGCAAGCTCGCTTCTTATACCAATACCAAAATAACTTGTTTCATTTAAAATGTATCTAGCCATTAAAATACTCCTTTTAAAAATTATTTCTCTATTATTATAAAAATTATTTTTTCTTAGACTTAGATGATTTAACTGCTGTTTTTTTAGTTTTATGTTTTACATTAAGACCATAATTTTTAAATTTTTCTAAAACAATTTCCATTTCAGCATCAGATAAAACTGAATAATCGCCAATACCTCTTACACCCATATATAATCTTGCTAAATTTTCTACTTCCATCATAACATGATATGCTTTTTGCAATGTTTCATCAGCCGCTAAAAGACCATGATTTTTTAATATGCAAGCTTTATATCCTTTCATAGATTTAGAAATATTGTCGCATAATTCTTGAGTTCCATATGTAGCATATTGAACACAAGGAATCTTATTTCCTCCAGCAACACCTACCATATAATGAATAGCTGGAATATAATCTATATTCAAAATAGAAACCATAGATGAATAAATTGCATGATTATGTATTACAGCATTAAAAGTAGGGTTGTCTTTAAGAATAGATAAATGAAATCTCCATTCACTTGAAGGTATTTTGTCTTTTTCTGGTTTTCCTTCGCCGTCTACAAAAACAATATCATCAGGGGTCATAATCTCATAAGGCATACCTGAAGGTGTAATAAGCATACCGTCTTTAAACCTTATACTTATATTTCCAGCAGTACCTTGATTAACCCCATCTTTTCTCATGTTTAAACAAGCTTCTATTATGCTTTTAGCCAAATCTTTTCTATTAGCAGTAGCCATTTTGTCTCCTTAAAAAAATATTATTATTAAAAAACATTATATTTGTTTTATATCAAAACTATTAACAACTAATTTTCTCATTTCACTAGTATCTTTTAAAACCCCTAAAGCTTTAAATTGTGCTAATATATTACCAGTGGCAGTGCATTCTATAGGTCCTACCGAAACAGTTAAATTAGTTTTTTCTTTTGTAAGCTCGCATATTAATTTATCTTTTGTGCCTCCGCCTACAATGCATAGTTTATTAATATCTTTATTTAAAAGTTTTTTAAGGCTGTTAATATATTTAGCATAACTCTCAGATAAAGAATTATATACAGAAGCTATTATAACACCTTTCTTATCTTTTTCTACATTAGTTTGATTAGTATCTTTATAATAATTTAGTATCTCATCTTCTATGTCTTTTGGATTATAGAATCTATTATCGTTAATATCTATTCTATGTTCATCTTTAATATTATCTCTTGCGAGTTTTTCCATATCATTAAAAGAAATTTGATATTTCTTTTGAAGAAGCTGTATAGTCCAAAGTCCATTTATGTTTTCTAAAAATCTTATGGTATTATTGTATCCCATTTCATTTGTAAAGCCATTTTCAAAGGCTTCATCGGTTAATATTGCTTCTTTTAATTCCACACCAAGCAAAGACCATGAGCCTGATGATAAATATGCTGTATTATCATCGAATATAGGTGCTGATAAAACGGCTGAAGCAGTATCATGAGAAGCAACAGCTATAACATCGAATGGCTTACATCCTAAATAATCTGCTATCTCTTGTTTTAATAAACCTTTTTTATTTCCTGCTTCTTGAAATGGTGGAAGTTTATTGATATCAAAATTAATTTTTTCTAAAATTTCTTTAGACCATTCTTTTTTGTTTATATCTATAAGCTGAGAAGTAGAAGATATAGTGTACTCTGCAGAAATATTACCTGTTAAAAAATACCCAAATAAATCCGGAGTAAATAATAATTTTGAAGCATTATTTATTATATCTGCTCTGCCTTGTATATCTTCATATAGCTGCATTATGCTGTTAAAAGGCATGCATGAAATTCCTGTTATTTTATATAATTCTTTTGCAGATAGTCCTATTTTTTCTAATTTTTTTATTGTATCTATGGTTCTAGTATCTCTGTAATTTATTGGGTTGGATAATAATTCGCCATTTTTATCTATATATCCATAATCAACACCCCAAGAATTAATACCTAAAGACAAAGGCTGAATTCTCATATCTATTACTTTTTTAATTCCTTTTAATAATTCATTATACATATATATAAAATCCGTATAATAGTAATTATTAATTTTTATAGGGGCTAAAGAAAATCTATGTACTTCTTCCAAAGTCATTTTATTATTTTCAAATTTAGATAAGAAGATTTTGCCTCCAGAAGAACCGAAATCGCAAGCTATAGAATAAATTTTATTGCTCATAAAAATCACCATTATTATAATGTAATACAATTATAATAAATTTTTGTTTTGTATTCAATAAAAAAGTAATATTTTTTAAAAAAAGAACATTTTTTTGTTTAAAAAATAAATATTTTAAAACAAATAAATTATATAAATAAAAAAATATCATTTTTTTAAAAAAATAATATAAAATATTGATTATTGCTGTTTTTTTGACTAAAATATTAAGTATACATAAAAACAACTTAAGGATAAATTATTCTATGAGTGATAATATAATTTTAAAAATGACAGGTATAGAAAAGAGGTTTAAAGGTGTTTATGCTTTAAAAAACTTTAATTTTTCTTTAGTAAAAGGGGAAATACTCGCTTTAATAGGGGAAAATGGTGCCGGTAAATCTACACTTATGAAAATTTTATCTGGTATATATAAAAAAGATTCTGGTACTATAGAATATTTTGGAAAACCTTTAGAAGTATCAGGACCTAAAGAAGCTGAGGAGATGGGTATATCAATAGTGCATCAAGAGTTAAATTTGATGAATCATTTAACTGTAGCACAAAATATATATATAGGTCATGAGCCGTTAAATAAATTCGGACTTATAGATGATAAATTAATGATAAGGCGTGCCGGTAAGATATTTAAAGGCATGAATGTAGATATAGACCCATCTGCCAAAATAGGTTCTTTAACCGTAGGAAAACAGCAATTAGTGGAAATAGCAAAAGCATTGACACATAATTCAAAAATATTAATACTCGATGAACCAACAGCCGCTTTAACTGAGTCTGAAACAAAAGAACTCTTTAGAATAATTAAAGATTTACAAATAGCAGGTGTATCAATAGTATATATTTCTCATAGGTTAGATGAATTATTTATATTATCAGACAGAATAACAGTTATCAGAGACGGTGAATATATAGATACAAAGTTAACAAAAGAAACTAATAAAGATGAAATAGTTAATTTAATGGTTGGACGTGTTATATATGAAAAGCCAAAAACAGAGAGCAAAGTAGCAAAAGATGCTAAAGAAATGTTAAGAGTAGAGAACTTAGTTGTTCCTGGTGTTGTAAAAGATGTAAGTTTTTCTTTAAAACATGGGGAGATATTAGGCTTTGCAGGTCTTATGGGAGCTGGAAGAACTGAGGCGGCAAGGGCTATTTTTGGAGCGGATAAATTTGAAAGTGGAAGAATATTTGTTGATGGAGAAGAGGTATCAATTAAATCGCCAGTTGATGCTATAAAAAGCGGAATTGGGTATCTTTCCGAAGATAGAAAAAGATATGGTTTAGCATTAGGGCTTCCTGTATTTGAAAATATGATGATGGGTAATTATGATAAATTTTCAAATATGCTTATGGTTCAAAATTCAAAAGTAAAAAATGCAGCAGAAGAGGAGGTAAAATCATTAAATATAAAAACCCCGTCTGTAGAACAGTTGGTTAAGAATCTATCTGGAGGAAATCAGCAGAAAGTTGTAATAGCGAATTGGCTTATAAAAGAATGTAAGGTATTAATATTTGATGAGCCTACTAGGGGAATAGATGTAGGAGCAAGAAGTGAGATTTATAATCTTATGGAAAAATTAGTATCTATGGGAAAATCTATAATAATGATTTCATCAGACTTAGTAGAAATACTTAGAATGAGTGACAGAATATTGGTTATGTCTGAAGGCAAAAAAACAGGCGAATTAGACATAAAAGGAACTACTCAAGATGATATTATGAAATATGCTACTATGAGATAATATCATTTACTATAAAAAAATAATATTATGGAGTTTATATATGTACAATATTGAAACTAACACTTTTACTGGTAAGTTATGTTTTAAAGCTAGAATGAGGAGAAAAGTAAGAAATTCTCTAATATATCTAAAAAATAATGGACTTCAAAAATTTTTAACAATAGTTGCTCTTCTTATATTGTATGTCTTTTTTGTTATAGCAGGAAGAAATTTCTTTACATTTGATACATTTTCATTGATATTAAGAAACTCTTATTTTATTGGATTTTTAGCTATAGGTGTAACATTTGTAATAATAACCGGCGGTATTGATTTATCTATTGGTTCGCTGTCATTGTTTGCAGCAATGGTTGGCGGTGTAATGATAACAAATTTTAAAACTCCTATGTGGGCAGTGATTATTATAGTAATTGCAGTTGCTACTTTGGGCGGATTCATAAATGGCTGTTTAATTTCATATTTCCATTTGCCTCCATTTATTGCTACTTTAGGTATGCTAATGGTTACAAAGGGTTTATCTGGTATTGTTTCAAAATCTCAAACTATATATTATCCAACTATAACTGACCCTGATTATGGTTGGTTTAGAGTATTATTTAATGCTACTGAATCTAATTTCCCATCTGGTTTTATTATGCTAGCCATATTTACAATAATATCTGTAATTGTGCTTACTAAAACAATAGTTGGAAGATATATATTTGCTTTAGGAAGTAATGAAGAGGCAGCAAGACTTTCTGGTATAAAAACTAATAAATGGAAAATAATAGCTTATACAATAGCTGGATTTTTCTGTGGTATAGGAGGTTTAACTTTTGCTGCAAGCTATTCAAGTATAAGCCCTGGTGCAGGTCAAGGTTATGAATTTGATGCTATTGCTGCAGTAGTTATAGGAGGTACTTCTCTTTCTGGCGGTGTTGGTTCTATAATAGGTACTATAATTGGTGTATATATAATGTCTGTACTTAAAGTAGGATTACCTTCTGTGGGTGTTGAACAGTTCTTCCAATATTTTACTATAGGTATAGTAGTTATTATAGCTGTACTTATAGACGTTTATAGAATAAAAATGTCTAATAAAGTTAAAAAAGTTGATGTAAAAAAAGAAAAACGTGAACAGCTTGAAGAAGAGATTGAATCTTTTAGAGTAAAAATAGATTATATGATATCAGACAACACTAAAGATTATTCTAAGGAGATGGCAGAGGTGCAATCAAAAATTAATTCTTTAGTTGAAGAAAAGAAGAAATTGAAATAAAAATCTTAAAAATAAAAAAAATAATTTTAAGGAGAATAAAATGAAAAAGATTTTATTACTAGCTACTACTTTAATAGGATTAACAGTTATGTTGGCAAGCTGCGGCAATAAAGAGCCTTATATAGCTGTTGTATCTAAAGGATTTCAGCATAAATTTTGGGTAACTGTTAGAAATGGTGCTGAAGATGCTGCAAAAGAAAATGGTGTAAAAATTAGTTTTGTTGGTCCTGAAACAGAATCTGATTCAAAGATACAGCAAGACTTATTAGATAGTGAAATCAATAAAAATCCAGATGCTATAGCATTTGCTGCTGTAACAGGAGATTTTACTGAACAAATTAAAAGAATAAAAGAAAAAAATATTCCTTTAATTGGGTTTGACTCTGGTATATTACCTGATCAAGCACAAGGAGCTGTACTTGCAACTGCTTCTACTGATAACAGAGCTGCTGCTGCTGTAGTTGCAGATAAGATGTTTGAAGCTTTAAAAACAAGAATAGCTGCTTTCACTACTGCTAATAAAGCTAAAATCGCTGTACTTCAATTAGATAACTCTGATACTGGTATAGGAAGAGCTGAAGGTTTTGTAAAAAGATTTACAGAATTAGCTGATGGTGATGCTACAACTGTTGGTAAATACACTTTACAAGTTATAGTTCCTACTACTCAAAATGAAGCTGATATAGCTAATGAAGTTAATGCTTTAAGAGGAAAAAGTGTTTTAGGCATATATTTATCTAATGAAGCTATGGCTAGAGGTTTTTTAGTAGTATATAAAAGTGCTGAAGCTGGTGCTGCTAATACTATAGTTGGTGATGCTCAAGACGGCGGCGATTTAGTTGTTATGGGCTTTGACTCTGGTAAGCCTCAATTAGATGCTATAAGAAGAGGTATAATAAAAGGTTCTGTTACTCAAGACCCTTATAGCATTGGTTATCAAGCTGTAACTTTAGCTTATAAAGCTTCTAAAGGTGAACCTGTTGCTAACGTTGATACTGGTGCTAAATGGTATGACAAAACAAATATCGATGACCCAGAAATAGCTAAATTACTATATGAATAATTTTTTGGAGGTAGAAAATAAGTATTATGTTTAGAATGCAAAATAATTTACCAAAAGTAGGTATTAGGCCTGTTATAGATGGTAGGAGAAATGGCGTTAGAGAATCTCTTGAAGATACCACTATGAATATGGCTAAAATAGCTGCAAAACTTATAGAAGAAAATATAAAACACCCAAGCGGTGAAAAAGTTGAATGTGTTATATCTGATACTACAATTGGAGGAGTTGCTGAGGCAGCAAGGTGTCAGAAAAAATTTGATGAAAACAATGTTAAATTAACTCTTACTGTTACACCTTGTTGGTGTTATGGTTCTGAAACTATTGATATGACTCCTGCTATACCTAAAGCAATTTGGGGATTTAATGGTACTGAAAGACCTGGTGCCGTTTATTTAGCTGCGGCTGATGCTGGACACACTCAATTAGGACTTCCTGTATTCTCTATCTACGGTAAAGATGTTCAGGATGCAGGCGATGAAAATGTTCCTGATGATGTTAAAGAAAAAATATTAAGATTTGTAAGAGCTGGTCTTGCCGTTGCAACTATGAAAGACCAATCATATTTAAGTATGGGTTATGTTGCTATGGGTATTATGGGTTCTATGGTTGATGCTGAGTTTTTACTTGACTATTTAGGAATGAGAACTGAATTTGTAGATATGAGTGAAATAAAAAGAAGATTAGAACTCGAAATCTATGACAAAGAAGAGTTCAAAAAAGCATGGCAGTGGGCTAAACAATGCAAATTCGGTTCTGATAACAATAAAGTAAAAGCTTCTGATGAAGAGAAAGAAAAAGAATGGGCTACTTCAATAAAAATGGCTATGATTATGCGTGATTTAATGGTGGGTAACCCTAAATTGGCAGAAATGGGATATATAGAAGAAGCTCAAGGTCATAATGCTATAGCAGGCGGTTTCCAAGGTCAAAGACACTGGACTGACTTTATGCCTAACGGCGACTTTGCTGAAGCTATTCTTAATTCATCTTTCGACTGGAACGGCATAAGAGAGCCTTATGTTGTTGCTACTGAAAATGATTCTTTGAATGGTCTTTCTATGTTGTTTGCTCATTTATTAACTTGCAAATCTCAGCTTTTTGCAGATGTTAGAACTTATTGGAGTCCTGAAGCTGTTAAAAGAGTTACAGGAAAAGAGCTTACTGGAAAAGCTAAAGACGGTATCATTCACTTAATCAATTCAGGTGCTGCTTCTTTAGATTGGACTGGTGAACAAAAAATTAATGGAAAACCTGCTTTAAAAGAATATTGGAATATCACTGAAGAAGAGGCTAAAAAGTGTCTTGATTCTACAGAGTTTTCTCCTGCAAACAGAGAATATTTTAGAGGAGGCGGATTCTCATCTACTTTCTTAACTAAAGGTGAGATGCCTATGACTATAATCAGACTTAACTTAGTTAAAGGCTATGGTCCTGTACTTCAAATAGCTGAAGGTTATGCTGTTAATATTGATAATAGTATATTTGACCCTATTAACAAAAGAACTGATTCTACTTGGCCTACTACTTGGTTTGCTCCTATACTTACAGGTAAAGATTCTTTCAAAGATGTTTATTCTGTAATGAATGATTGGGGGGCTAACCACTGTGCTGCTGCTTATGGTCATATTGGTGCTGATTTAATTACATTAGCTTCTATGCTTCGTATACCTGTAAGCATGCATAACGTAAGCGAAGAGAGAATATTTAGACCTAAGGCTTGGAAAGCATTTGGTACAAAAGATGCAGAAGGTGCTGATTACAGAGCTTGTAAACATTTTGGACCTTTATTTGGAAAAGTAACTAAATAATTTATTATACTTTTAAGCTCCATTTAATATATTGTTATTAAATGGGGCTTTTATTAAAAAATGTTAAAAAATCTTATTTAAGGATTTGAATATGTTAAAAGGAATAGACCCTGTTGTTTCACCAGAACTTTTAAAGATATTATGTGAAATGGGACATGGAAGCGAAATATTATTTGCTGACGGTAATTTTCCTTCTCATGACTATAACGTGAAAAAAATAATAAGACTTGATGGTATAGATATACCTACAGTTTTAAAAGCTATTATGCCTTTATTTCCTTTAGATACTTTTGTAGAAAGTCCTGTGGTATTGATGCAGCCTAATGCTGATTTTGGAAGAGAGCCTGATGTATGGGCTAAATATAAAGATATAATTGCTAAACATCAAAAAGTGAATTATGAATATTTAGAAAGATTTGCTTATTATGATAGATGTAAAAATGTTTATGCAATTGTGGCTACAAGCGAACTTGAAATATATGCAAATATTATACTTAAAAAAGGTGTAATTTTTCCAAATAAATAATTAATATAAATTTGCTTGACATTATATAGATTATAGTTTATTATAATTGTTATACTCAGAGGGAGTAGTTGACGTAAGTTTTTACGTGGCTAAGTCAACAATCGCAACTTCTAACAAAAAATATAATAATAGAAGTTTGGCTAGCCTTAATTAATGAGACTCAGGTATAAATAAATTTTCACAGTTATTAAAATACTTTGATGATTTATTTATGCATGAGTCTTTTTTTATGCATTTTTTTTTACAGTTTATTATTAATGAGAGGTTGTATTTTATGATGAGTAGCTTTTTAGGAAAGAAAGAAGATATTCTCAAAGAGCTTAATGTTGACACAAAAATAGGTCTTACAAAGGAAGCTCAAAAATTAAGCTTAGAAAAATATGGTGCTAATAGTTTTACAAAAGAAAAAAGTGCCACATTACTGCAAAAAATATTAGAATCATTAAAAGAACCTATGATACTCATGCTTATATTTGCAGGATTAATAGCAATAGGAGTAAACACTGTAGCATATTTTAATGGCGGACATGCAGACTTTTTGGAATGTTTGGGGATATTTATAGCTATAAGTTTATCTATCACAATTACAATAGTGATGGAAGGAAAAAGTGCTAAGGCATTTGAGGCTTTAAATAGCATAAACGAAGATATTAGAGTAAAAGTTATAAGAGACGGCAAGATAGAAATAATAAATCAAAAAGATTTGCTTGTGGGAGATATTGCTTTTATAGAAACAGGCAACAAACTTCCTGCAGACGGAAGACTTATTGAGAGTGTATCGCTTAATATAGATGAATCTGCTTTAACAGGAGAAAGTGTTCCTGTAGAAAAAGATGCTGATGCTGTAATTACAGATGAAAAAACAGCTGTGGCAGATAGAATAAATATGGCTTATTCTGGTTCTTTTGTTACTACAGGTAATGGTAAGATGGTTATTACTGCGGTTGGGGATTCTACAGAGTTTGGTAAAATAGCAAGAGAGCTTTCTAAAACACAAAGAACTTCAACACCTCTACAAGAAAAATTGGCAGAATTGGGTAAAAAAATAGCCTTACTTGGTATAACTGCTTCTATGATAGTATTTATAATTCAAGTAGTTAATCATATTAGACTTGGAAGTGCTAGTTTTGAGACTATATCTGATGCTTTTATTACTAGTATAGTATTGATTGTTGCTTCTGTTCCAGAGGGGCTTCCTACAATAGTAGCTGTATCTTTATCTATTAATATTATAAAAATGGCTAGACAAAATGCATTAGTTAAAAAGATGGTTGCTTGTGAGACTATAGGAAGCGTTAATGTGATTTGTTCTGATAAAACAGGTACTCTCACAGAAAATAAAATGACATTAAATCAATTATTTGTTAATTGCAGTTATGTTGAGCCTGAGAATATAAAAGATAAAAACATAATTAATAACTTTGCTATTAACTCTACTGCTGATATTGATTATAAAGAAGATGGACAAATTAAGTTTTTGGGCAACCCTACAGAATGTGCTTTACTTGTGGGGGCTAAAAAGTCTGGTTTTGATTATAAAAGTATAAGAGAAAGTGCAAAAATAATATATGAGTATCCTTTTTCATCAGAAACTAAAAATATGACTACTGTTGCTAAAATAGATGGTGAAAGTGTTGTATTTACAAAGGGAAGTCCTGAGAAGATAATGGCTATGTGTGATATTAGCAGCGAAGAGAAAAAATGCATAGAAGAGGCTATAGAGAAGTTTCAGGAGGAGGCAAAGAGGGTTATAGCATTTGCTCATAAGAAAGTTGATGATAATGTAGAGAACATAAGAGAAAAACTTGAAAGCAATATGATATATGATGGTTTTGTTGCTATATCTGACCCTGTTAGAAAAGAGGTTTATGATGCAGTAGAGCAGTGCAGAAGTGCGGGTATAGACATAAAAATGCTTACAGGGGACAATATAGTTACAGCAAGGGCAATTGCAAGAGAATTAAAAATACTTGATGAAAACAGTATAGTTCTTGAGGCAAAAGACATAGATGCTATGGACGATAACACATTAAAACAAAATTTAAGCAAGATTTCTGTTATAGCAAGAAGTACTCCTACAGTAAAGATGCGTGTTGTTAATGCTATAAAAGAGATGGGAAATGTTGTTGCTGTTACTGGCGATGGTATAAATGATGCTCCTGCTATAAAAAATGCTGATGTGGGTGTTGCTATGGGTATAACAGGTACAGAGGTATCAAAAGAGGCTAGTGATATAGTGCTTCTTGATGATTCATTTGCTACAATAGTTAAAGCAGTACAGTGGGGACGCGGTATATACGACAATTTCCAAAGATTTATACAGTTTCAGCTTACTGTTAACTTTGCTTCTGTTGTAGTTGTGTTATTATCTACTTTAACAGGGTTTAAATCGCCATTTACAGCTATACAGTTATTATGGATAAATATTATTATGGACGGACCTCCTGCCATTGCTTTAGGTCTTGAACCTATTAGAAGCAATTTAATGAAGAGAAAGCCTATTAAAAGAAATGCTAATATTGTTACTTTAAGTATGCTTAGAAAAATTATATATTCGGGTACTGTTATGATTATACTATTTATGCTTCAAAGTAAACTTAATATATTAAATGTAAGCGATAATGAGGCTTCTACTGTATTATTTGTTATGTTTGTAATGTTTCAAATATTTAATTCTTTTAATAGCAGAGAATTGGGTTATGATAGTGTATTCAAACATTTTTTTGATAATAAATTAGTGCTTTTAAGTATGCTTGGTACTTTTGTATTACAGATATTAGCTACACAGTTTGCGGGTGCTTTCTTTAATACTGTACCTTTAAGCTTTTATACTTGGATAAAAATAGTTGCTTTATCTTTTATAGTGATTATAGCTTCTGAGATTTTTAAATTATGTGCTAAATTGTTTTTTGGAAAAAGATAAAGTGTAAATACCATTTATAATTGACTTTTTACCTTTTATATAATTTTATTAAAATAAAATTATACAAAAATATGTTAACTTTTTAATAATATTACCGATTATATTATCTGTTAAAATAGTTGACTTTTTTCAAATTTATAATATAAATAACAAATAATTTAACTGAGAAAGTTATATGATACCAAAATTACATTTAAGATTAGTAGAAAGATTTAGAGATGTCTTTGGACAAAAAGGCGAAGTAAAATTATATTTTGCTCCGGGAAGACTAACTTTTATAGGAGAACTTATAGACTATTCCGGCGGTGATACTATAACTGCTGCTGTAGATAGGGGAACTTATTTAGTAGTTAGAAAAAGACCAGACAGTAAAGTTAATATTTATGGTCATTCTTTTAAAGCAAAGAAGTCATTTACTTTTAATGAATTAGAAAAGAATAAAGAAGATGAATGGGCTCTATATTTTAAGGGAGTTTTTTCAGTATTGTTAGAAAAAGAATATAAAATAAGCGGAATGGATATTTATGCATATACTGATTTGCCTTTTAATACTTCATTAGCTTCATCTAGTTCATTATGTGCTTGTTTAATTTATGCTATTTTTGATTTAAATGCTTTGGATAAGACTAATATTATAGAATTAGCTAAATTGTCTTATGAAGGAGAGATTAAATATGCTTCTCATAGGACTTCATTAAGCGATCATGTTACTATATTCTTGGGAAAAGAAAATAGTTTATTACTATTTAATATGTTTAAAATGGAATATGAATATTTAGATATGAATTTTGGTGAATATTGTATAGCTGTGGTTAATAGTAATAAAAAGAGAACATCGAGCGACAGTGAATATAATGCAAGAAAGAGAGAATGCGATAATGCTTTAAAAAAGCTTAAAGAAAAAAAGTCCTCTATTAAATTCTTATCAGATTTAAAGCCAAAAGATGCTGATTTTATTAAGGAAACATTGCAAAATAAAGAACAAAGAAGGGCTTTATATGTATCTTCTGAGGAAGATAGGGTAAATCAGGCTGTTAAGGCTATAAAGAAAGGGGCTATTAAAGATTTAGCAGCATTAATATCAAAAACTCATGAGGGTTTAAGTAAGTTGTATGAAGTTTCTACTGCAGAGCAAGATATTTTAGTAGAGGAAGCTTCAAAGATGGATGGAGTTCTTGGTGCCAGAATGATTGGTACAGGTTTTGGCGGAGGAGTATTGATTGTACTTAAGAAAGCTGAAGTGGAAAATGTAATAGAAACACTCTATGCCAACTACAAAGAAAAGACGAGAAGAGATGCTGATGTTTATATTGTAAAACCTACTAATGGCGTTAGAATGCTTCCTATTGAATAATAATTAATATATTGGAAAAAATATTATGACATTATCTGAAATAAAAAATACTGTATTAGAAATTAAAGAGCAGACTGAAATTTTAAGGGGGTATCTTTGACCCTGAAGCTATATATAAAAGGGTAAAAGAGATTGATGAAATATCCTCAAAAGATGATTTTTGGAATGATAATATTGCTGCTCAAAAAGTAATGAAAGAGAGAATGCTTCTTCTTGATAAGATAGAGCCTATTGAAAACTTAATAAAAAATGCTAATAATATTTATGAACTTGTTGAAATGGCGATAGAATCAAATGATACAGAAATGGAGAAAGAATTAGAAACTGAATGTATTGAACTTCAAAAGGTTTTTAATGAATTAGAGACTAAGAATCTATTTTCTGGAGAGTTTGACAGCAAGAATGCATATTTAACTTTAAATGCTGGGGCAGGCGGCACTGAGAGCTGCGATTGGGCTTCTATGCTTTCAAGGATGTATGTGCGTTTTTGTGAGAGGCATGGTTTTACAGTTGAGACTACTGATGAGCTTCCTGGTGATGAGGCTGGTATAAAACAAATAAGTTTTTATGTGCAGGGGCTTTATGCTTATGGATATTTACGCTCTGAAATAGGGGTGCATAGGCTTGTGAGAATATCGCCTTTTGATGCTAATGCTAAGAGACATACTTCCTTTGTTGCTGTGAGTGTTATGCCGGATATAGATGAAGATATTGAAGTTGAAATTAATCAGGCTGATTTGAGAATAGATACTTACAGAGCTTCCGGAGCTGGCGGTCAGCACGTTAATAAAACTTCTTCCGCTATAAGGATAACTCATATACCTACAAATATAGTTGTTCAATGTCAGGCTGAGAGAAGTCAGCATAACAATAAAGATATGGCTATGAAAATGCTTAAGGCTAAACTTTATCAATTAGAAAAAGAAAAGCTTGATAAAGAAAAACAAAAAATAGCTGGGGAAAAAACTGATATTGCTTGGGGTAATCAGATTAGAAGTTATGTTTTTCAGCCTTATCAAATGGTGAAAGATTTGAGAACCGGACATGAGACTGGTAATATGAACTCTGTAATGGACGGTAATATTGATGAGTTTATATCTGCTTATCTTAAACAGCAAATAAAAAAATAATTATAAAGTATTTCTATAGTTATACGATTATAAAAAATAGTATTGAAACTTATTAAAAATTTCAATTAAATCTTAATAAAAAATGGAATTTATAATCAATGTCTAATAAAAAGTTTAATTTAAAAATTGCTACTATAGCTTCTTGGGTGTTATTATTTTTCGCTTGGATATTTTTCTATGCTGTTACACAAAGACCTACTGCTGTTTTTTGGGTTGTATTAGCCATAACATTAATACTTACAACAATTACTGTGATAATAGAAAAAAATAATATAGTATCTCTATTAAAAACAAGATTTGTTCATAAAGCTTTTTTTGGCATACTTTCGCTTATTATAATTTTAGCTATTTTAGTAGGGCTTTATATTATAAGCATAAACTTCCCAATAAGATTTGATTTAACACAAAATAAATCCTATACAGTTTCTCAGCAAACTATGGACGTGCTTTCAAGAATAGACAGCCCTCTTTCAATAGTTGTTTTAAGGTCTCCAAGTACAGACCCAACTTCTGCTGATTGGCGTTCTGATTTATTATTAGACCAATATCAAAGATTAAGCAAACATATTACAGTTGAATATATTAACCCAATAGAAAAACCATCTGCTAAAAGTAAATATCAGATGACTCAGGTTGGTGAGATAATTTTTAGTTATGGTCAGAGTAAACAGGTTAGAGTATATAGAAAAGATTTAACAGCTCAATCTAAAGTTACTGCAGAACCTTTATTTGTTGGTGAAGAAAAATTTACTCAGGCTATTTACACTTTATTAGAACAAGAGTCTTATGTTGTATATTTTACTGTTGGTCATGGAGAGAGACAATTACAAGACAGAGGAGGCGAGGGGTTATCTTATGTTAAAACTTATTTGGAAAATGAAAACTATAAAGTAAGAGATTTAAATATTATATTAGAAAATATTCCAACAGATGCTTCTTTAATTGTAATAGCTTCTCCTGTTGAAACATTTAGTGATTTTGAAATTGAAAAATTAGATAACTATGTAAAGACAGGCGGTAAATTACTTGTACTTTATGATAGTTTTATGGATAGAAGCAATTTTAATTCTAATTTAGATATATTTTTATCTGATTGGGGATTTAAAACTAAAAATGATTATATAATAGACCCAGTATCAAGCGTTGTTATACCTGTTAATGTTGTTCCTCAATATACTACTCACCCTATAACTCAAACTTTAAAAGAAGGCAATGTATTTGCTTGTTTGGTTGTGGCAAGAAGTATTTTATCTGGAGAGAGCAAATATAGCGGAAGTTTTGAAAATATAATCACTACTTCTCCGCAGGGTTATGGTAAAGAAGAGGCTACTTTCGATTTATCTCGTGCAAGATTTAATCCAAGAACAGATATTGCTGGTCCTGTGCCTTTGGCTGTTGCTGGAACTTATGATATAGAAGGCAGAGATGTGCCTGCAAGAATTGTTGTGTTTGGAGATGCTACTTTTGCTCTAAATGCATATATTAATCCTGATCAAGGTCAATCTGTGGATGTTGCTTTTGCGGGTAATAAAGATTTGTTTATGAATACTGTTGCTTATTTATTAGAAGCAAGACAAAAAATAACCATAAGACCAAAAGAGGCAAGTATTAAAAACCTCACTCTTACAACAACACAAACTAATTTTATTAGATATGTTGCTCAAATTGGTTTGCCTTGTTTGTTTGGTATATTAGGTATTCTTATATGGTTCTTAAGAAGAAGATAAAATATAAATGAAAGGTGTATAATTAATATAATATGCATAATATAAAAACATTATATAAAAAATATTCATATTATATTAATTATGCATTATTAGTTTTTATAAATGGGGTTGCAAGTGTATTAAATTATGTTTCTTCAATTTATGTAAATAGAAGTTTATCAATATCCGATTTTGCTCATTATAATGGTATCATAAATATATATTCTATAATAGTTTTAACAGTATCAAGTTTTAGTTATTATATAATGCATAATTATAAAGATGATGAAGATGCTAAAAGTTACTGGGCTTATGGATATATTATTGCATCTGTAATATCTCTATTATATATATTATCTATACCGCTTATTGATATACTTTTTAATATAAAAAGCTACATTTCTCTTTTTATAATATCTGTTGGAATATTTGCTACTATTTTAACTATAGTGTCTCAATCAATATTAAAAATTAATAATTATATAGCTTATGATTATATTGCAAGTTTAATAGCAATATTTATAGCAAAAATTTTACTTTTGGCATATTTTATTATAACGTCTCTTACATTAGAAAAAGCTATTATATCTGTAACTTTATTTTGTATTTTATATTTAATTATTAATTTGATAGAACTAAAAAAGCTTAATCTTCAATATTTTATTTCCCTAAAAAAAATAAATACATATTTCTCTAAACAAAACTTATATATATTTTTAAGTTATATAATAAATATTGTTATAATAAATTTTATATTTAATTGGATATCGTTAAGCGATGTATTAATGGCTAATAGATATTTAGACAAAACAAGTGCAGGCTACTATTCTACAATATCATTAATAATAAAAATGTTTTTTTATATAGGTACACCAATAGCTTCAGTGATGTTCTCTTATATATTGATAGCTAAAAAAGACAATAATAGAAATAAAGAAAAAAAGATACTTTATTATTCTATAGCACTTTTTGTTTTTGCTTCTATTTGTTTGTCAGTATTTTTAATTGTGTTTGCTAAACAAGTTGTATTGATACAGTTTACAAATAGATATGAAGCTATTATTCCATTAATACCCCAAGCTGTAATATTTGGTTTTTCTTTAGGGTTTACTGTTATTACTTTTAATTATGGGCTTGCTTATAAATTGTTTGCTCCTTTTTATGGTTATTTGCTTATATTTATTTATGTGTATTTTTCTCTGAGAAATGGACTAAGAACTTTTGAAAATTTTATGCTTATAATGAAAATATTTTTTATAGCATTACTAATATACAATATTTTAATCATATTAATGCATAGAATAACATTAAAATTTAATAACAAATTAGAGTAGAAAATTATTATTTAGCACCTTTTGATATAACTAACTTTTCTATTTTAGTATTATTTTTTCTTTTGCATAAATATATTTTATCAATATAGTAAATAATATTAAAAATAATAAAAAATATTAATTTTTAAGAAAAATACATAAATACTATTGACATAGTTATTATTTTTATTACAATTAATCTATCAAATTTTAATAGTAGGTTTATATTATGAATAATACTAACAAAACAATTAAATTTCCAAAATCAGCAACAATATTTATAGATGGACAAGACCCTAAATATAAATTTTATATAATCATCAAAGGTAAAGTTTTAGCATACAATTATTTTGCAGATGATTATACTATAGAATATAAAGAGGGTGAAATAATAGGACTATTTAATGCTGTTATAAATGAACCTTATACATCAACAGTTAAAGCAATAGAAGATGTTGAGGTTTTAGAAATGAGTGTTTATGAGATAGAAAAGATTGAAAATGCTAATATAATAAATAAAGTATATGAGTATTTGCTTCTTAATTTAGAGAGATGGATTAATAGATATTATTATTTTTTGAATAAAGTCAGTACAACTTATAATTATTATACTGATAAAAATAGAATAGATATGATTAGTATGGCTAGTATTTATGAAGAGAATGGTTATACTGATGCTGCATCAAAAATATATTCTAAATATTTGGAATTAAATCCTAATGCAGAAGATATTGGAGTTGTAAGAAATAAAATAGATACTTTAGGAACAATAGCAGAGCCTGAATATATAGATAATAATGTTTATAAGTTTAAAAAGGGATATTGTTTATACACAGAGTTTCAGTATAATGATTATATTTATATTATTAGATATGGAAAGGTTGGGGTATATAATATATTTAATTCTAGACAAGTTACAAGAAGGGTATGTGTAAATAATGAAATACTTAATGGATATGCTCCTAAAAGCGACATTAGACCTCTTTTTACTACAGCAATAGTGTTGCAAGACTCTGTTATACAGCTTGCTAAAAAAGAAGAGTTTATGGAGTTGATATTAAAAGATAATAATATAAGACTTTATCTTATAAAAGTTATGAGTATGAGAGTATATATTACAATATCTAGAATAAAATCTTTTAATGCTAATAATAATGTAAGTAAGTTTGTAATTATATTAGAAGCTTTAATTAAATATGAATTAATATTTAAAAACTCAAGACAAATAATATTTCCATACAATTTTAATGACCTTTGTTCTATGGTTGGTATTACAGCTGATGCTAATAAAGAAGCTGAATTGAAAAAAATAAAATCTGTTTCTATAACTGAAGATGGATATATTATGATAAAGGATACAGAAGAGTTTTATAAAGAATATGAAATATATAAACAAAGAACATCAAATAAATTAAAAAAATAAATTAAATAATAAAATATGATAAATACTCTATATTTCCTTTAGAGCCTTTTATAGGGGAGATAGTTCTATTTATTTCTTTAAATCCTATTTCTGTGATTCTATTAATTGCATTATTAACTATCTTTTCTCTCAATATATCATCTTTAATAACTCCACCCTTTGAAACTTCTCCTTTTTCTGCTTCAAATTGAGGTTTAATAAGACTTACCCAATATTCTAAATCATACAATTCTTTAAATATAACAGGGGCAATTTTTGAAATAGATATAAAAGAAACATCACTGACTACAATAGAAGGTGTTTCTCCTTCAAACATTTCTCTTTTTATATCTTTAGCATTAAAATCTTCTATTGAAATTACTCTATTATCATTTCTTAGTTTATATACAAGCTGATTATGTCCAACATCTAAAGCATAAACTTTTTTAGCACCATAGCAGAGGAGACAGTCTGTAAACCCTCCCGTAGAAGCTCCTATATCTAAACATATTTTATTTTCTACAGAAAGATTAAATTCTAATAATGCTTTCTCTAACTTTTCTCCAGCCCTAGATACATATTTTCTATTTTGTATAATTTCTATTTTATCGGTATCTTTTATTTTTTGAGCCTTAGAAGTTACTTTTACACCATTAACAAATACACATCCAGCTAATATTATATCCTGTGCTTTGGACCTGCTTTCAGTATATCCGTTATGGTGTACATACTCATCTAATCTCATTTATGATATTATTCTAATCCATCAATAAAATATTTAATAACGCTTAAAGCATTTTTTTCTTTATCTCTTGTATTTACTTTTATTACAAATTGAGAATGATTAGCTTCTAATATATTTGAAGTTAAATATACAGATTCAAAATTTTCAGTGTATTCATCTCCAATACCATATAAAGCCAAATTAGGATTTAATTCTAAATAAAATACAAAAGTATTATTTTTAGCTAAATTAATTTTATCTTCATTTAGCTTAACATTAGGCATTTCATTATTCATTATTTTTTCTATAATAGCAGTATTACTAGTCATATAAAGTATAGAATCTTTAACATAACAAGTATAACCGCCAATTGTATATATATCATTATTAACATCATCAGCCAAAGCATCTAATATAATTTTTATAGTGTTTTCATCAGTAACAGAAGCAGAAATCAATAAATCAGGCTCTCCATTTTCATTGCTGCCGTTATCCCAAGCAGATACAAATATATCGCCGCCCAAAAGCTCTACAAGTTTATAAACATCAATTCCATACTCTTCTAATTCAGCAAAGTCTTCATTAAATGGAAACTCTTCTCCAAACATATTTTTTAAATGTTTAGAAAGTTCAGCACTATTAAAAGCTAATGATAAAAATCCATAATTATTCTCACCATTAACAAAAGTATATATATTATCAGCTAATTCTTTTTTTAGTAAAGAACTATCATAAGGATAATTCGGAGAATATGTATCTACTACTATATCAGCACTTCCAACATTAAAATTAACTTTAGCAGTTAATATAGCATCTTTATAACTTTCTTTAGATATGCCTTCATAACTTCTTCCAAATAAAAACTTTGTAAACTCATCATTATCTACGATAAAGCAATCTTCTAAATCAACCCAAGCATAAAAATCATTAGTTTGGCTTTCTAATTCTGTAAATTTTTCATTTGTAAGAGGAGAAGAAGTATCAAATATTAAATTAGCTATATTTATTATATTATTTTCTTTATTAAGTTCTTCATTATACCAATAAGCATCATCTAATTTTGTTTCAACTGTAAATACTTCATCATTCCAAGATATTAAAGTTGTATCATCGAGGTAAAAATATCTATAAGTATAATTATCGCTAAAAGATATTAATTTATCTTCTTGGCTCGCTATTTTTATCATTGTTCTGTTTAATTCAGCCGTATCCAATACATCAATCATCACTGCTATTTCTTGGTAACTATTAAATGAAACTATTTTTGAAGGTTTAGAAAAATCTAATATCTGTTCTAATCTATTAGTCATAGCTTCTACTACATATTCATCATCTCTATATGCAGCAAAATTATCAGCAAACTTTTGCATGAATAATTTATTAAGAGTCTTTTGTAAACTTATTTCAGCTTTTGAGGATAATTCATTTAATTTTATAGAAAACACAGCTTGAGAAGCACTTGGAATATATTTTGTTTCTACTGCTTGTATTACTGAAGTTGAAAATAGAGTTATCATTAAAACAACTATAGATATTATATTTTTCATTTTACTAAAACTCTCCTTAAATTTTATAAAGCAACTAAATATATTATATTAGAGTAAAAATTAAAAGTCAAGTATAATATAAATAATAAAAACAATTATTTTAAGCTATTGATAAAAAATATTTTAAATTTAATTAAAAAAAATATTTCAAAGTATATAGTTTATTAGTTATATATATGGGAGTATTATATAAAATGAAAAGAATAATTAAAGTTTTTGCATTATTGTTATTATTTACAGTATCATGTAATTCAAATATCAACGATAGAAAAGTAAATAAATCTGCTTTATTAAATGAACATAATGCCTCTGTTGTAAATACAGAGTTTAACGGCAGTAAAACAATTATAGTATACTATTCTTGGAATGGAAATACAGAAATAGTAGCTAATAAGATTAAAAAAATTACAGGGGCGGATATATACAAAATTACCACGAAAATACCATATCCAAATGAATATGATGATATTGTAGCTCAAGTAAAAGATGATATAGATAATGATAAGCTTCCAGAACTAAACGGCAGTGTTGATTTATCTAAATATGATAATATTATTATAGGGTATCCAATATGGATAGGTGATATGGCATTGCCTATGAAAAGCTTTTTATCAAAAAATGATTTGAAAGGTAAAAATATAGCACCATTTATATTAAATGGAGGCTCAAGAGTGTATAAAAGCATTTCTTATATAAAAGAAACATGCCCAGATAGTAAAGTATTAAATTATATATCTATAAAAAGAAAAGATGTATCCGATTTGGACGGAAAAATCAATAATTGGATAAGAAAGATAAAAGTAGATATATCAAAATAATTTTTTAATATTATGTTAATATTTGCATAAAGAAAAAAAATAGTATACAATTTACATAATAATAATTTGGAGATATTTTTATGAAAATAGATAATAGGGTGTTAATATCTGATGATGGACATAGAATGTACACTTATATATTTACTCCAGACGCTAAGCCTAAAGCTATAGTACAAATAGTTCATGGACTTGGAGAGCATGCTGGCAGATATAAAGAATTGGCTAGTAAATTAGCAGAGAATGGTTTTTTGGTTTGTGCTGATGACCATAGAGGGTTTGGAAGAAGTACAGTTAGTAAAGATGGAATTGGACATATTGCAGATAAAAATGGTGCTGATTTAATATTAGAGGATATGAAGCATCTAATGGTTACAGTGAAAGCTGATTATCCTAATATCCCATATTTTATGCTAGGGCATAGTATGGGTTCTTTTTTAACAAGAGGTTTCTTAATAAAATATCATAAAGATTTAAATGGTGCTATTATAATGGGTACTAAGGGAAAGCCTAATAAAATAGAAAGTATTGGTAAATTAATAGCAAATGTTCAAAAGTCAATTTTTGGAGGAAGGAAGAGGGCTAAATTATTAGATAAATTATCTGTTGGAGGATATGGGAAGAAATATTTTCCTAAAGATAAATCGGATTTAGCTTGGCTTACTTCAGATAAAGAAGAGATTAATAAAGTATTAGAAGATGAATATTTTGCTAGTAAGCCTGCTAGTATAGAGACTTATATACAATTATTTAATTTAATAGATAAGATTTCAGATAAAGATAATTATTCTAATATGAGCAAGGATTTTCCTATACTTTTAATATCCGGAGATAAAGACCCTGTTGGAAATATGGGAAAGGGTGTAAAGTGGGTATATGAGATGTATAAATCTTTGGGGTTTAATGATATTAATATAAGTTTATATAAAGATGGAAGACATGAAATATTAAATGATGTGCAAAGGCATGATGTAATGAATGAAATACTTGAGTGGCTTAATGCTCATATTTAAATGAAAAATGAAAGGAAGTTATGTATCATGGCGAATTTAATTGAGAGGTTTAGAGAGTTAGAACCTATAAAAAGCAATATAGATTTAGCAATAGAGGCTATAATCAATTGCTATAAAAATGGAAATAAAGTTTTAATAGCTGGTAATGGCGGAAGTGCTTGCGACAGTGAACATATTGCAGGAGAGCTATTAAAAAGTTTTGTAAAAAAAAGACCAATAAAAGAAGAGATTAGAAAAGAGCTTTTAAACTTCGAAGATGGGGAATATATTGCTGATAATTTAGAAGCCCCTCTTAGAGCTATTGCTTTAACATCTCATATGGGGCTTTCTACAGCATATTTAAATGACAGAGACCCTTATTTAATATTTGCTCAGCAGTTATTGGCTTTTGGAGACAAGGGAGATGTTTTCATTGCTATAAGTACGTCAGGCAATGCTAAAAATATTATACATGCTTCTAAAGTTGCTAAAGCTATGGGAATAAAAATAATATCTTTTACAAATAATAATGGCGGTAAGCTTGCAGAGATGGCAGACATTGCTATAAAGGCACCTTCAAAAGAAACATATATTGCTCAGGAATATCATGAAGCTATTTATCATGAAATTTGTATAAGAGTAGAAGAATATTTCTTTAAAGAAGATAGATAACAATATTTTATAAAGTTTATGAAAATACTTTTAATAAAACAAACTTCTCTTGGCGATGTGCTTCATGCAACACCTGTTATTAGGGCGTTGAAGAAATGGAAAAGCGACTGCATTATTGATGTAGTAACAGATAAAAGAGCTTTAGGTATACTTGAAAATAATCCATATATCAATAAATTATATGTGCTTGATATATATAAATACGAAAAAGAATTATTTTCTTCGCCGTCTAAATTTTTCTCTACAGTAAAAGAGTTTTTTTCTCATATTAAAAATGTAAGAAAAGAGCATTATGATATAGCAATAGATTTACAAGGTCTTGAAAGAAGCGTTATATTTCTTTATTTGTGCCATTCAAAAAAGAAGTTTGCAAAAGGAAAATGGTTTGGGGTTAAAAGCAATTATTATAAAGATATTAATGCTATAGTTGGTTTGCTTTCTTTTTTAGATTATATTGACTGCCCAAGCGACGGTACTGATTTAGACTATTTTTTGCCAAGCAATATAGAAGATGTTTTTAACAAGAAAATAGAAAGCCTAAATATAAAATTAGATAAAGACTATATTGTGTTTTCTCCTTTTTCAAGGTGGGATACTAAAGACTTATCTGTAAAAAAATCTAAAGAGATAATTGAAGAGATAAGAAAAATAAGTAAAATTCAAATAGTTATATCAGCAACAAAAGACTATAATGAAAAATGTATCGAAATATCTAATGGTTTTGAAAATGTATTAAACACATCGAGCTATTTTAATTTAAGTGAATTAGCTTATTTAATAAAAGAGTCATTGGGAATGATCACCGCTGATTCTTTTCCAATGCATACGGGCTGTGCTTTTAAAAAACCGCTTATAGCAATATTTGGTCCAACTAGTGAGGTTAGGGTAGGGCCTATAGCAGAAAACTCTGAAACCATTAGAGTAGAAGGTTTAGAATGTGCAAGATGCTACAAAAGAAAAAACTGCCCAAATAATCATATATGTATAGAAGATATAGATGCAAAACTAATAGCAACTAGAATACTGCAAAAGATAGGGTATTTATAATAATATACTTGTTTCAAAACTACTTGAGAAGATTACTTTTGTAATTAAAAAACTTACTTTTGATAAAATATAGTTGTTTAGGTGTATACCTAAACAATTTTAAATTGTCAATCGTGAGCCGCAGCACCTCTCTGCACGGTATATCTTACCTTTTTTAAATGTCATCTATATTTGCCGTTTATTGCTTATTATTAGGCAAAATAAAGAACTTATCACATATAAAATATATTTGTATAAAAAATAATGTATCATATTTCTGTAAATATATGATTTTAGTGCATAAAATTGCAGTTCTTTTGCTTCTTTTATACCAATAAAAGAAGTGGGGGTACGGGGGCTAGTCCCCGTAAACAATAAAATTTAAAAATAAAATTTTCGACAAAATATAATGGTTTCAGTATATAATACTTTTACTGTTGCTGAGTATTGTTTTCTGTTGTTTGTATATTATTAGCTGTATTTGCTTCTGTGTTTTGAGCAGCACCTGTTTCTTGAGTAGTAGTTTCTTCTACTGTATTTTCTGTGTTTTGTTCAGTAGTATTTTCAACTGCATTTTCTTCTGCTGCAACATTTTCCTCTGCCACTTCAGTTTCCTCTTGAACAACTTTTAAATTGTCTATATCTTCTGCTTTAATATTTAAATCCATATTTCTTATTACATTTCTTGCAGTCTCTATATCAACAGCCTCTCCCAATGAGTTAAGCAATGTAATTGCAGGGTCTTCATTTTTATACTGCTTCATTTCCAACACATAGCCTTCTGCATCTTTTGCTATTGTTGTTTTATTTCTTCCGTCATTTTCTATATCTATTGTAACGCCATTTGCCCTTACTTCATTAATTGTAGTTTTACCGTCTGTTGTAGTTTTTGTAGTGGATGTGCTTCCATCTGCCTCTGTAATTGTAGTTTCTGTATTGCCGTAAACATCTTTCACAACAACTATACTGCTTCCATTTGGTTTTATTGTTGTTGTTACACTGCTTGAATCTGCCGCTATAACTTCTGTTATACTGCTTGAATCTTTATTAAGTGTAGTTGTTTCTTTTGAACCGTCTTGTCTTATTATTCTTTTGATTGTAGTTCCGTTTGGCATTTTTATTTCGCTTATAGTGTCTGTGCCTACAGTGTCAGTTATTATAGTTCCATCAACTTTTTTGGTTACAACTGTAAAAGAGCCGTCTTCATTATATGTTTTTGTTATAATGCTTCCGTCATCAGCTTTTACATTATAAGAGAAAGTGCCGGCACCTGCTCCTTGCGAGCTTCT
The DNA here is from genome assembly GCF_934747485.1 of uncultured Brachyspira sp. Classification (GTDB taxonomy): domain Bacteria; phylum Spirochaetota; class Brachyspiria; order Brachyspirales; family Brachyspiraceae; genus Brachyspira. The sequence continues at coordinate 39,446 of NZ_CAKVGN010000004.1, forward strand.
CTCTTCAACTCTTCCGTCTGGATAAACTATTTTTAAATTGCTCATTCCATTAGTATCAACAGTAGTAGTGCCTATACTTCCGTCTACATAATTGGCAACAACTGTGTAACTTCCGTCTGGATTTTCTGTTTTTACTATTAAAGCTCCATCAACTCTTCTCGTCTCTGTAACTATATTTCCTAAATTATCTTCTGTTCTTTTTACTTCTGTACCGTCTAAACTTCTGCTATAGAAAAATATTCCGTTTTCATCTTTATAATTTGTTGTAATAGAACCGTCCGACCTCTCTACTACAAATGCTTTATTATTTTCCAAAGTTTTTCTATTTATAAAAGAGCCGTCCGGATATAGAGTATATTCATATATATCGCCTGCCGATGTTTTAGTATTGATAGATTTTGAATTATCTATCATGTAAGTTTCTATTCTTTTATCTCCGTTTTCAGAGATTATCTCTATTTCTCTTTTTCCATAAGGATATATAGTATCAGATACTTCATAATTATTAGAATATATTTTTGTTTTTTCTATCTTTCCATTCTCATAAACTATTTTTACACCATTAGGATATATTGTCTCTCTTTCATAATCAAAATTTGGAAATAGATTTTCTGTAGTAATACTTCCGTCATTGTTTGTTGTTACTCTATAATTGTTTGTAAAAGGCATGAACTTTACAGATGTATCATTGCTTCTTATAAGAGATATTACTCTCTCTAAAGATTCTCTTTGATAATAATCACTTCCTACATTAGTTAAAAATATTTCATAAGATATTGCTGCATTAGTGATATCGCCCAAAGTTAAATAAGTATGTCCCATGTTGAGATAAGCACTATAATATAGTCCCCAAGTATTATATAAATCAACAGAAGCAACATTGGTTTTTATTTCAACAGTATTTCCATTAGTGTCTGTTATATTTGTCATTATCATTATATTTGTTACTATATAAGGATTTTCTTCTGTTATCACATAGGTAGAACCTGTAGCAGTTGAATTGGTTGCAAGAATAGGCGAATTAGAGTTTGTAGCATTTTCATTAGTAGATTCTAAATTTGGAGGTAGGGTAGTTGCTGATACTGTTGGGTCTACTACTTCCAACATAAAATTAGTATTTGCTTCAAAAATTATAGTTGTGTTTGTGTATTCATATTCATTTGTGAATGTATTAGTTACAATAACATTTGTAAATAATGGAAGTTTTGTAAATGTATTGTTTATAAGATTTTTTATATTTTCATTTGATTGATTTAAATTATTTATAGCATTGGATATGTTTTCTGTTGTGTTAGTAAAATTATCTGCATTATTTGTAGAGATGTTATTAGATGCTATATTATTAGATAATGTAGTATTAGTTATAATATTATTTGTGCCTAATAAAGCAGTATTTGAGATAACGCCATTTGATAATGATAAGTTAGTGATATTATCTGTATTATTATTATCAAAAATAAATATTGTATTAGTTACAACATTTTGTGATACTGTGTAATTAGTTAATACTTCATAATTTAATTTGGCATTATATGGAGAGTAAAGCCTTTCTATTGCCCTATTATACCAAATTAAAGCTTCATCATAATTTTTTAATTGATAATAAGAATTAGCTATATTATTACAAAAAGAATAAGAATCATTAATATCAAAAGCTAATTTATAATAATTAATAGCATTTTCGTATTGTTTATCTTGGAAATAGCAGGCTCCTATATAATAATAAAGCATATCATTTGTTGATAGAGGTCTTCTTTTAAGATAAAGCAAAAAGGCTTCTCTTGCAAAATTATATTTTTTTTGAAAGAAAAGTTTTTCTGCATTATAGAATTCCCTATCTATATTTCTTTCATCATTTGGAGCAGCATTTTGAGAGAATATATTTACACAAGTAAAAATCAATATTAAAAATGCTATAGCTGTTTTTTTCATAATAATATAATCCTTTTTTTTACTACTTTTTTAAGGATAATAATATTTAAAACTATTAGTTTTTGATATAGTCAAAATAATGATTAAATAGTGAATAAATTATATATTCACTGTATCCTCTAACATTTTTATTTTTATCAAGAACATCATCTAAAAAGTTAAAACTATTTTCATCTGGATTTTCTAAATAATATAATTTTTCTTTAGATATACTATTTTCTTTTTTGAGTGTTCTTATTAAAGAAAGCTCCTTTTTTTTATTTCTATTATCTTCTCTGCTTGCATAATAAGAAAGCAGCCTTTTGCTTAGATTTTCAAATACGATTTTATTATATATAACAGCCCTCCTCACGTCCATATCAATACTTCCATCAAAATTATTCAATTCACTATCGAATAAACTAATAGATATAGCAGAACGAATATCCGCAAAAACAGCTTTTTCTTCTTTTATCATAAATTTTTTATTAGACATAATACAAATAATATTTCACCTTTATAAAACTTTGTTAAATATATCGACAATACTTATTTTTTGATTAGATTAAAAAATTAATGATATAATTATTAATGAGAATTATAATTATCTTCTATATATGCTAAACATAGAATTAAAATTAGTGAAAAAATCTTTAATTCAAATAGAATTATATGGATAATCAATAATATATGTTGAAATAATAGCCTTAGTAAATAATACTGAGGCTATTATTTTTATTAAATTTAATAATTTGCAGAATAATAGACATTAACACTTGCTATATTAGCAGGAAGTCTTGTTTCATTTATTGTAATTTTTATTTTATCAGTAGTAACAGTATTAAATTTTATAATACGTTTATATCCTATAGTTTCAGTTTTTTGAGAAATTGGAGCAAGTGTTACATCTTTATATTCAGAACTAGCACTATCAAAATATTGTATTGAGAAACTTTCAACTCTCTGACCTTTGGATATATCTTCCTGAATAACTAATACATTTATTTGTTTGCTTGAACTCAATTTATATTCTTTTGATTTTCCATTATTTACATTAACCCAAGAAGTATTTTTATCTTTAAAAAATCCAGAAGTAAAAGTAGTATCCAAGTACTTTTTAAACTCCTTTATACGATTAACATCTTCAGTTGGTATTACTCCGTCTTTATTTACAGGGAAGTTTAAAAGCAAATTAGCATTACGTCCTACAGATTTGTAATATATATCTAATAGTTCATTTAAAGTTCTTACTCTTTGCTTACCTTCATGAAAAAACCATTGATCCCATACACCATCATTAGCTCCTGCAGTAGGTGTCCTTATAGAAACATCTACCTCAGCAGGAAACCAAAAAAGTGCTGGTACTTTACTTAATACTTCTCTGCTTCCAAGATTTTCATTTGTTGGTTTAAGTCCATATTTTTCATTGTAGGCTGCATCCATATATGCTGCAGGTTTATATGCTTGGGCACTCCATTCTGCCTCTCTGGCATATCCGCCCTCATTTCCTGCCCATCTTGCATCCAATCCTAAATTAGCAGTAATACAATTTGGATGAAGCTTATTAATTAAATCCATCCATCTCTTAAAATCATATTCTTGTTTTTTGTTATATTTTTCATCTTTTGCCCCATCTAACCAGATTTCATCTACTGTACCGTATTGAGTAAGAAGTTCTGTGAGCTGCTCAGTAAAGAAATCATTATACTCCTCTCCCTTACCATAAGATTCAGCGTTCATATCCCAAGGTGAAAGATAAAATCCAACTTTCATACCTTGTGCACGGCAAGCATCTGCAAATTCTTTTGCTATATCTTTTTTATACGGAGAATATTCTACAGAATGTTTGGTAGTTTTAGTATGCCATAAACAAAAACCGTCATGATGTTTTACTGTAAGTATAATCAATTTAAATCCTGCATTTTTTAATGTTGTCACCCATTGATTAACATCTACTTTTGTTGGAGTAAATCGAGAAGGCTTTTCAGTTCCGTCTCCCCAACCTCTGTCAGTAAACGTGTTCATACCATAATGAATAAAAGCGGTTAGCTCCATTTTCTGCCAATCAAGCTGTTTTTTACTTGGTGAAAGTTTTGCCGCCAATTTAACTTTTTCTTCTACTGAAGCATCTGTTGGAAATACTACAGATGGAGGAGGATATCCATAATCAATATCATGTCCGCCCGGTTTAGCAGGATTAGTACCCGGTTTAGCAGGATTAGTACAAGAAAAAGAAAATAATGTTAATAATAACCATAAAATCTTAAAAAAATTCATAATAAAACTCCAAATTTATTGACTATGTAATTTAAATATACTAAAAAAAATTGATTTTGTCAAAAAGTTTGTTAATTTTTTATTATTGTATTTATAGTAATTTATTATTTGTAAATAATGAGCTAAATTAGTTTATTATTATAAATATTCTTTTTGAGTGACATATAAAAAGATAGTAATTTAATATAATAAAAACCCGCCTCCATCAGAAAGCGGGTATTAATATCAACTAAATGATTTTTTATTATTTGTTTTTAATAGGGTCATTAGGATTAACAACACCATCTTTAGGTAATTTTCTAGCCCATTGACCAGTGATAAATAATTCTATAACAGCCAATATAATCATTACAACAGCAATACAAGCTAATACATAACCGTCGAAAGTAGCTTTTTTGAAGTTTGTATATACAACTAAACATAAAGCAGAAAGTGTAACAGCAAACATAAATACTAAAGGTATAACGTTTTCCCAAGAAGTTCTGCCTTGACGATTTTTAATCCAAGCAGCAACAGCAAGTAATGATAAACCAGCTAATAATTGGTTAGCACTACCGAATATAGGCCATATTCTAGTATATCCATAAAGAGTAAATCCTAAAGATATAAGAACTGTAATAGCAGTAGCAATATAAGGATTAGTAAGTATAGTTTTATGTACTTTACCATCAGCACCAGTATATTCACCTAATTCCTGTATCAAATATCTTCCAATACGAGTAGCACTGTCTAAAGAAGTAAGTGCAAAAGAAGCAAAAGCCAAAGTAACAAAAGTTTGACCTATTCCAAGAGGTACACCAAAAGAAGTCATGAAAGTAGCAACACCTAAAGCAAATCTAGCAGCAGGAGTACCAGTACTTTCTATAGCAGCAACACTCATTAAAGCAACTATAGCAACTATACCTTCTATAAGCATAGCACCATAACCTACTAATTTAGCATCTTTTTCACTATTAAGCTGTTTAGAGCTAGTACCAGAACTTACAAGTGAATGGAAACCAGATATAGCACCGCAAGCTACTGTAATAAATAGAATAGGGAATAAATAGTTACCTTCACTAGGAGTAAAGCTAGTAAATACAGGAGCAGTTACAGCAGGACGCATTATAACCAAACCTAATACACCACCTATAATCATAGCATAGAGTAGGAAAGAAGATAAATAGTCTCTAGGTTGTAATAATATCCAAACAGGCATTAAAGAAGCTAATATAATGTATACAGTCAATATAACTTGCCAAGGAGTTTTTTCTAAAGCAAGGAATGGGAATCTATCAGAAATAAATATAATAGCAGCTAATAATACAACACCTATTATTGTAGAAAGAGCAACATTAACTCCTCTTCTATATACTAAGAAACCAAATAGTAAAGCCAAAGCGATAAATAACATACTAGCAGTACCAGCAGCAGCAGATTCTCTATAAGTATCAACGTTTACAGCAAATGTACTTGCAGTAATGTCTAGGAATGCAGCCACTACTAAACAAATAGTAATGAATGCATAAAGAGTAAACATTATTTTACCTTTTTGACCGACATTGTGTCTAATAACTTCTCCAATAGATTTACCTTCATGTCTTAAAGAAGCAATTAGAGAACCGTAGTCATGCACTCCGCCAAAGAATATACATCCGAAGATAATCCATAAATATACAGGAAGCCAACCAAACATAGTTGCAATAATAGGACCTGTAATAGGACCAGCACCTGCTATAGAAGAAAAGTGGTGACCTAATAATACTTTAGCATCAGTAGGTACATAGTCTCTTCCATCTTTTAAAGTATGTGCAGGAGTTTGTCTTGAAGGATCAACACCCCATTTTTTAGCTAAATATGAACCATAGGTTACATAAGCTACAAAAAAGGCTATCATTCCAATGATTAATAATAGAAAAGCATTCATAAAATCTCCTTAATTAATTTTATATTAAAAATCCAAAAGAAGGTTTTTTAATTCCTTTTTTCTCATTTTAGGTAAATACACATTTTTATCTTTTATAGATACTATAGCATATTCAGTCTCAGACCAGCCATGAAATGATAATTTATAACTTACTCTATAAAAGAATTTTTTTACTATTTTTTCCCATTCTTTTTCTAAAGAAATATCTGTGATAATGATTCCTGTGATTATACTTCTTTTATGAAATTTATTAGGATTTGAAAGAATTGGTGTTAATCTAATTAACATATCTTGAAATTCTTCTATATTATCTAAAGTGCAGTTTTTTATGAAGCGAACAAGCATATGTTCAAATACAGAATATCCTTCATATACTGTAGATGTAGTAATAAAGGATTTGAAAAAATCATTTCTATGAAAGGCATAAAGGTCAAAATATTCATTTTCTTTATTAATTTGATATTCTAAGTCAAAATGCCTCATTAATTTTTCTGATAAAGAAAATATATATTTTTTTACCTCTTCATTATCAATATTTAATCTAGCCATATATAAACTCTCTCGTTGTAAAATAGTATATAAATAATAAAGGCTTTGTCAAGTTATTATATAAAGTAATGATGATTTTTTAGAAAAATATTGTGTTTTAAAAAAATATTATTAGTTTTATCAAATATAATAAAAATCATCTCTTGGAATTTTATTTCCTATAAGATTTTTATCAAAATTGTATATAAAATTATAATAATTATTTAATTTTATTTTCATGTTATTATCATTATAAAAAGTAATACCGATTCTATCTATGCCATAAGCAACAGCTTTAGCATTAATTAATATAGAAGTTTGTTTAATTAAAGCTTCTATTTCGTCTTTATTATTTAAAATATATTCAGTGGATTTTTTGTATTCAGTTAATATTTCTTTTAATAAGGCATTATTATTTTCTATAAAACTTTTTTTGGCAATAAGCACAGCAACAGGGTAGGGCGGAATATATTTTGAAATATCAACTACTATATTTATATCTTTATTTTCTAACAGTGCAGAAGATAAAAAAGGCTCTGGAAGTATGGCAATATCAACATTTTTAGAAGCTAATGCTTTTGATAAATCTAAATTGCCAAGAGAATAATTTATATTTGCTCCTTTTATATTTTTATTTTTTATTAAATATTGAAGCATTAAATCTGGAGTGGATAATTTTAATCCGCAGTAAATTGTTTTATTTTTTAAATCATCTATGCTTTTTATATTTTTATCACTAGAGACTATAAACATTTTGGTTTCTGATACTACAGCTACTGCCTTATAGTCTAAGCCTCTATTGTATATTATAGAAGCCATATTCGCAGGAACAGCAGCAATATCAGATTGTCCTTTTATTATAGAAGCTAATATGTTGTTAGGCGAGTTTATAATAGTTATATTTATTTTTTTATAATCATTAATCATTTTTAGAGCACCTATTGCCGTAGGTCCATTTAATAAACTCATTTCAAAAGAATACAAACTAAAAGAGATTAAAAAAAATAAAATAACAAATATTTTTCTCATAATATACCTATAAATATAAATTGTTTTCTTTTATGTAATTATAAACTTTGTCTTTCAAAAAATATCTAAAAGCACCATTATTTTTTATTCTCTCTCTAATTAAACTAGATGAAATATCTATTCTTGGAGCTATTATAGTTTTTATATTATATTTTTCTATATTATCGCTAATTAAATTTTTATTATCATCTCTATTAAGAACTACAATATTAGATAAATTAGAAATCTTTTCTGGTTCTTTCCATTTATCAAAATCTTTCACTAAATCAGCACCTATTATAAGAATTGGTTTATCTTCAAAGTTGTAATTATTATAAATATATTCTAAAGTTTTTATTGTATAAGACACACAATCATTTTTTATTTCATAATCATCTAATATAAAGTTTTCATTATCTTCTATAGATAATTTCAGCATATTGATTCTGTCATCATCAGAAACTTTGCCGCTTATGTTTTTATGCGGAGGTATTTTGCTTGGAATGAATAATATTTTGTTGCATTTAAGTTCATGCAGTATAGTATCAGCCAATATTAAATGCCCCAAATGAGGAGGGTCAAAACTTCCGCCGAGTATTGCAATCTTCATAGAAACTACCAAATAGTATTATAGTTTAATTATTAAATAATAATTTGCAAGCACATTTTTTATTTATATACCTAAACAGTTATATTTTGTAAGTTTATTTTACTCAATTTTTTTCCCGTTTTACCATACGGATATGTTTCGCGAAAAGTGCAAATATTTATGTTTTATTTTTTAGAATATATATAAAATGTAAAACAATAGCTATATTTTTACTCAAAAGATTTCTTTACCAAAACCTTTATAAAAATTGCCGTTATTATAAACTATATTTCCTCTCACTATAGTAGTTATAACTTTTCCTCCTCTTTTAAAACCTACATAAGGCGACCAAGAGGCTTTTGTAATTATATCTTTCTCTTCTATAATGGATTCATCATTTAAATCTATCACTACAAAGTCGGCATCAAATCCTTCTTTTATCAAGCCTTTATTTTTTATTCCAAATATTTTAGCAGTATTTTCGCTCATTATTTTTGTTAGCAGTTTTATATCTATAGTGCTTTCTTTTACTTTTTTAAACATTAGTTCTAATGAATGCTCTATAGAAGGTATGCCGAAAGTGAGTTTCTCTAATTTTTCGCTTAATAAATGCGGTGCATGGTCAGTTCCTATGGTGTCTATTGTTCCGTCTAATATGGCATTCCATAATGCTTTATTGTCTGATTTCTCTCTAAGCTCTGGTTTCATTCTAAGAAGCATTTTATTTTTTTCATCTTTATTAACATCTTCAGTATTCAAAAATAAGTGGTGTGGGGTAGCTTCACCATAAATTATCATACCAGAATCTTTTGCTTTTTTAAGAGAATTAATTTCACTTTCTAATGATAAATGACATAAGTATAATGGGGTATTGGTTTGTTTTGCTATTTCTATTGCTTTATCAACTTTTTTTTCTTCTGCATGCACTGTAACAATTTTTGAAGCTTCAAATAATTTATATAAAATTTTATCATCTTCAACAAGCATGTTTCCAGTAGATGCATTTAAGAAAATTTTTGTAGAAGCAGCTTTATCTATAATTTGTTTTATCTCTTCAGTGTTATCAGCCTTACTTCCTCCAAAATGAAAACCATAATCAACATAAGACTTGCCAATCATCATATTCTTTTTTTCTTCTAAACTTTCTTTTGTTATAGTATTTGGAATGGTATTAGGCATATCCAAAAATGTTGTAACACCGCCTCTTGCTGCTGCTTTACTTCCGGAAGAAAAATCCTCTTTATGTGTGAGCCCTGGGTCTCGCATATGTGCATGAGGGTCTATTATTCCAGATAAAACATAATTGTAATTAGCATCTATTATATTACTGTCTTTATAGATTTCAAAATTATTATCAAAGTCTATTTTTTTTATCTTTTCATTTTCTATAATGATAGATACTATACTGTTTTCTATTTTTGCATTTTTTATTATCATTTTGTTATCTCTTTATTACAATAATAACAAAAATCTCCATAACTTCTTCTAGCAACTTTGTTTTTTGTCTCTTCAAAATGAGTAACACATTTTTTATTCTGACAAACAATTTCTTTATTTTCTATTAACTCATAGTCTTTTTCTTTTTTCTTAGCACTGCTTTCTATTACGCCAGTAGCCAAAGCTAACATGGCCATTCTTGTTGGTATGCCATTTTTAGCCTGTATAAAATATTTAGCATATTTTGTATCATCTAAATCAATGCTAATTTCATCGACCCTTGGAAGAGGATGCATTATAATCATATCTTCTTTACATTTTCCTACTATTGTTGATTTTGATATATTGAATGCATGTTTTACTTTTTCGTAGTCTTCTATATTTTCAAAACGTTCTCTTTGTATTCTTGTCATATATAAACAATCAATTTCTTTTAGTATTTCTTCGTAGTTATTGCCTTTATGATATTTAATTTTAGCATTGTCTAATTCTTTTAATATGTAATCAGGAATCTGAATAATATCCGGAGAAATATAGTAAAACTCTCCATTAAACATTTTTAATGCCTTTGAAAGAGAGTGAACGGTTCTTCCATATTTAGTATCTCCAACAAAAGCTATTTTTTTATTTTCAATACTTCCTAATTCATCTTTTATTGTGTATAAATCAAGTAATGTTTGGCTTGGATGCTCATTAGAACCATCACCGGCATTAATGATAGGACAGTCAGTAACTTCTTCAGCAAATTTAGCTGCACCGTCTATAGGATGTCTCATAACTATTACATCAGAATATGCAGAAACCATTATTATAGTATCTCTTAAAGATTCTCCTTTTTTTATAGAAGAAACATCAGGATTGTCAAACCCTATAACGTCTAAACCCATTTTATATGCTGCTGAATTAAAAGAAAGTCTGGTTCTCGTTGAAGGTTCAAAGAAAATACTTGTCATTATCATTCCATTCATCATCTTTCTTCTTTCCATATTTGGAGTATCATCTAATTTTTTAGCAACATCCAATACTTCCAAAATTTCTTCTTTTGACATTTCTTTAATACCTATAAAATTTTTCATTTTAACATCCCTTAATATTGTAATTTTTACAGCATAAAAAAAGGAATAAAATCACAAAATAGCGATTTTATTCCCTTTTAAAAATTCTGCATTGGTTAATTTAAACAAACATAGAAAATGCGGCAATAAGTAAAATATATTTTTTATTATACCATTCATAATATTTCCTATACTGTACAAATTGTATTAATTATATATTAAAATAAAAAAAAATCAATAGAGAATTTTAGTATTTTTGTTAAGGAGTGTGAGATATTGGACATTTTTTAGTATAAAAAAAGCAGTATCCTTGTTATAATATTTTTTGAATACAAAACAAATAAAAGGATACTACTATAAAAAAAGTGCCATGGAGCCATAGATATTGCCCACTTTTTAGTTAAATTTAAATTAGCACAAATAAACTATATTAAAAAGTATTTGTTTTTATAAATAATACTAATCATTTTATTAAAAATATATGATACATACTACAAAATATTTTTTATAAATGAAATGTTTTTGTGCTTTTTTCATAATAATATTATTAAATAAAATAGAATAAATTTTAATTTATTATTTACTTTAAAATTATTTATGGTATAACATTAGAATTGAATATTATCTGGGGGTATTTATGGAAAAGTCCATTCTAAGACTAAAAACATTTTATATTATTATTATGTCATTTATTTTTATGAGCAGTTTATCTTTATTTGGTGCTGTTAGTATTGACAGAACTACTCCTATCGGAGAGAATACAAGTAGAGCTAACTATGAAGCTATAACAGTAACTTTCAATCAGCAGATGGTTGCATTGCAAGCTGTAAAAGAAGTAACTAATCAATATTTTAGTTTTAATATAGATGTTAAAGGTCAATACAGATGGCTTTCTGTTAATACTTTGGCTTTTTATCCTAGTGAGAGTTTACCAGACAATACAAAAATAGAAGTTACACTTAAAAAAGGAATTAAAAGCGAACTTACAGGAGAAACATTAGAAAACGATTATACTTGGACTTTCAATACTTTAAGACCAATAATGCAAAAAACTTCTCCTTATGACAGTCAATCAGACCTTCCTACAGATGTTAATATAGTTGTTTATTATAATATGCCAATATACTTGCAAAGTGCAAAAGAGAAAATAGAATTAATAGCAAGCAATAATTATAGAGAGATAGATTTTGATGTAAGATATGCAAAAATAGAAGATTTAAGAGAATGGGAAACTAATGAATATGAATTAAATCAGGTATTAGTTATAAAGCCCAAAAAAGCTTTAAATAAAGATGATGAAATAACTGTGTATATAGAAGAGGGACTTGCGGCAATCAATGGAGATTTAGGCACAGCAGATAATGACTCTTTTAAGTTTTCTACACATGATGATTTTTATTTTAATGGAGAAGAAGAGCAAACAGTAACAGCTTCATATTCTCCAAAAGCTCCAGAAATAAAATTCAGTACAAGAGTAGAATGGTCAGACTTAATAAAAAATATGGAAATAAGCCCGCAAATTCAGCTTCCTACACAAGAAGAAATAGACCAGAACTCTTGGGCTTCTAAAAACTTCTCACTTTATGCACTTAGATTTAATCCTAATATTACATACAACATAAAAATTAAAGGAAGCTTAAAAGATATTTACGGACAAACTTTAGGCGAAGAGAAAAATATTACATTAAATGTTACAGACTATAACCCAAGTGTTTCAATACCTTCTGGAATGGGAGTTGTTGAATCTTATGAAGGCGTAAAACTTCCAGTACAGGTAATGAACCCGAATACTATTTATATACAAAGCAGATATGTTGATAAAGAAAATATTATACCTTTCTTGTTTGTAAATAAACAAGTATATAGATATGATGAAACAGCAGAGTTTAGAAATTATACTAATAAATATAAAAACTTATTGGGCTACAATAATAATACAGAATATACTCCAAATGTTGAAAGAAACAGATACATCACAACTGCACTCTATTTAACAAACTATATGAATAATAAAGAGTACGGACTTTTATCAATAGAGTTTAAAAGTAAAACAGGATACCAAAGCGAGTACGATTATTCAACAGCTTCACAAATACAAATAACATCTATGGGAGTAACAGGAAAGTTCTCAGGCGATTCAAATACAATATTTGTAACAGACTTAAAAACAGGAATGCCTGTTGCAGGTGCAGAAGTTGAGATAAGAGATGATTTTAATAGGGTATTAGAAAAAGCAACAACAGATGAAAACGGAATAGCTACTACTAAAGGTTTTAGAAGTTTTGGAATAAAAAGAGCAAGCAGATGGGATACCCCAAGACAATGGGCAATAGTTACAAAGGGAGATGATGTATCTTTTATTAATAGCGATTGGGGTACAGGTGTTTCACCTTGGAGAATGGATATAAGTTATGATTATTCTCCTGCTGACAAAGAGTATAATGGTTCTATGTTTACAGAGAGAGGGCTTTATAAGGCAGGCGAAGAGGTGCATATAAAAGGTGTTGTAAGAGAAAATATTATTGGAAATTGGAATATACCTACTAATTTGAAAGACGGTTCATTTACTGTTAATAACTCAAGAGGCGAAGAGATTTATAAGGGAGATGTTAGCTTAAATGAGTTTGGTTCTTATTTAATAGATTTTACTCTTCCTGCAGATGCTCCTACTGGCTATTATAGTGTGAGGGTGGCATTTAATTCTAATAATAATGAAGAAGAACTTTACAGTTTATCACAAAGCTTTAGAGTTGAAGAGTTTAAGCCTTTAGAATATGAAAGCAGACTTTGGGTTGAAGATAAAAATTATTATTTAGGCGACACCATGCCTATTAAGATGTCCGGCTGGTATTTATTTGGCGAGCCTATGATATCTAATAGAGTTGATTATAATATATCTATGAATGAAACTTTCTTCACTCCTCCTAACAATGTAGGATTTAGATTTACAAAATTAAGCTGGTTTGAAGATGAGTATTACAATAACTATTATTCTACAATAGCTACTGGTACTGGTTCATTAGATGAAAACGGAGAATATGCTTATAGTTCGACAGTGGATGCAAGCCGTTCAATACATTCTGCTTATGTTACAATAGAGGCAACAGTATCTGGCGAAGATTCTCAAAAAGTAAGCACAACTAAGAGTGTATTGGTTCATGGAAGTGATTATTATATTGGTATAAAAAGACAAGGTTATTTCTTGGAAACTGATAAGCCTACAGAGTTAGAGTTTATTGCAGTTGATGCTGAAGGAAACAGACTTGCAGGCAAAAAGATAGAAGTTCAAGTTATAAGAAGGCATTGGGAGTCTGTAAGAAAGGCTATAACAGGCGGAAGATTTGAATGGGAATCTACACAGATTGATGATGTTATTGAAACTACTACAGTTACAACAAAAAAAGACCCTGTTGCATACAGCTTTACTCCTACAAACTCTGGTCTTTATATAATATTAGCAAGAGCAAAAGACTCTAAAAAGAGAGAAGTTGCTGCTGATGAATATATGTATGTTATAGGTAAAGATTATGCTCCTTGGGCTATGTTTGATGATGATTTGCTTGAACTTATCACAGAAAAAGAAGAGTATAAACCTTATGAAACTGCAAGAATAATGGTAAAATCTCCTTATGAATCTGCTACTGCTTTGGTAACAGTTGAGAGAGAATATGTAATAGATTCTTTTGTTACAAATATTGAAGGCTCTACTGCTTTAATAGAAGTACCTATAAAACCCGAATATTTGCCTAATGTTTATGTGGGTGTTTCACTTGTTAAAGGAAGAGTTGAAAATGAAGCTTATACTAATTATGCTACAGATGAAGGAAAGCCGTCATTTAAGATTGGTTATGCTGGGCTTTCAGTATCTCCTCGTGAAAAAGAGCTTAATGTAACAATAACAAAATCTGCTGACAGTTTAGAGCCTCGTGATGAGATGACAGTAGATTTATATGTTGAAACTAAAGAAAGTGAGCCTATGGAAACAGAGATTATGCTAAGCGTGGTTGATGTTGGAGTATTGAATTTAATAGGCTATAAAACTCCAAACTGGTTTAATACTTTCTATGGACAGAGACCTTTGAGTGTTGCAAGTGCCGACACAAGAATACATTTAATAGGGCAGCGTAACTATGGTGAGAAAGGAGACACACCTGGCGGAGACGGTATGAGAGCAGACAATATGCTTATGGCTAAAGCTGAGGCTATGGGCATGGACGTATTCAGCATAAGAAAGAACTTCTTAACAACTGCTTTCTATCAAGGAAGAGTAAAAACTGATGCTAATGGTAAGGCTACTGTTACATTTAATTTGCCTGACAATATTACATCATTTAGAATAATGGCTTCTGCTATAAATAAAGATGGTTATTTTGGTGCTTCTGATGATGTTGTTGTAGTTAAGAAAAATATTATGCTTATGCCTACACTTCCAGAGTTTGCTTATGTTGAAGATAAATTTAAGGCTGGAAGCATAGTATACAATTATTCTGACAAAGATTTAGAGATAGAAGTTCAGGCTGTATCTTCTAATGCTTTGATACAAAATGCTGTTCAAAAAATAATTGTGCCTAAAGGCGGTAATGCTGATGTAAGATTTGATATTATAGCTACAAATAGCGGAGAGGCTAAAGTTACAATACTTGCTAAAGGCGGAGAATATACTGATGCTGTAGAGAAAACATTTAAAGTTAATATACCTATGACTACAGAATCTGTAGCAATGTTCTCAAGCACTACAAATAACAATACTGACTTAATGATTAGAGTGCCAAATGCTACAGAGGCTTATAAAGGTGCTGGAAGTTTAGAAGTTTATATGTCTCCTAGTGCATTTAGCGAACTTACAGGGGGAATAAATTATCTTATCAATTATCCTTATCTTTGTTTGGAACAGCAGTTATCAAGAGTTTATCCTATAATAACATCTAAGAGATTGTTAGTTGATATGAAGCTTACAGATATAGCTGAAGAGGAATTAGACAATACAGTAAACAGCTTCTTAAAAGCTATGCCTACTTATCAAAGCCCTAATGGAGGATTCTCTTATTATCCTAGCAAAACTTGGATATCTCCTTGGCTTACTGCTTATGCTGCTGAGACTATGATTAAAGCTAAAAAAGAAGGCTACACTATTGATGAAAACTCTCTAAAATTGGCATTAGAATATATTAACAATTATGCTAAAAGCGGAGAGGCTGAAAAACCTAACTTCTGGTTTGATGAGTATATTAATCTTTCATCTATATCTTATATTGCGGCAGTTCTTGCAGAGGGTGAATATAATATCAACGATGTAAAAACTATAATAGACAGAATATACACTAAAGTTAATAATATACCTTTCTACGGACAGGTTCAGTTAATGAGAGCTATGTATTATAATAAATACAATAACAAGGCATTTACTGATGTTAGACAGTATATACTTAATACCATTAAAGAAGACCCTAATACTGCTCATTATGAACTTGAAGAGAGATATAAAAATCTTTACTGGATACACTCTTCATCAGTGAGAGATACTTCAGTTGCTTTATATGCTTTAATTGAAACAGGCTATGATAATGCTATCAATGAAAAAGTGGTTCGCTGGCTTGTTCAGTCAAGAAAAAACGGCAGATATTTAAACACTCAAGACAATGTATCAGTATTTGCTGCTATGAATATGTATTACAAAAAATATGAAAATGTTAAACCTAATTTCAAAGCAGAGTTTATATATCAGGGTAAAACTTTACTTGCTGAAAACTTTAATTCAAGAACTCAGCCTAGCTTAACACAAAATTATGCTTTAAGTGAGTTTATGAATGAGAGACTAAGCAATTTAAATACAAGGGCTTCTATAGCAAATATTAGAAGAAATGGTGCTGGAAGACTTTATTATGGTGTAAGACTTACTTATGCTCCTCGTGAGTTAGCTGTTAATAGAGATATGGGAATAAATGTTGTAAGAGAGTATCAAACTAAAGACGGCAGAGTGTTAGACCTCACTAAAGAGAAATTTAAACAAGGCGAAGAATATGTTGTGGTGGTAAAAGTTACAGTTCCTTATGAAAGACATTTTGTTGTGGTGGATACTCCTATTGTTTCTGGTATGAGAATATTAAACTCTTCATTTGCTACAGAAAGCAGCGAAGTTAAAAACATCACAGGAAATTATAATAATACTTGGTGGTGGGGCGGATTTAATCACACTGAAAACTACAATGATAAAATATTATTATTTGCTGATGTTTTAGACAAGGGTGAGCATATATACAAGTATGTAGTTCGTGCTGTTACACCTGGTGAGTATTTACTTCCTGCTACTAAGGCTGAAGAGATGTATAACCCTGAGGTGTTTGGTTATGACGGACAGCATAAAGTTGTTATAGAGGCTAAATAATAAATAGTTTCAATACATTAAAATATTAAGGGCGGTATCTTTTCTGAGGTATCGCCTTTTTTATTTGACATGAAATTTATTTGTATTTATAATACTTATATGAAAAAAATGCATTTAGATATAATAAATTTTTTATTTGATAAAAATAGAGAATTAATTAATCATAAAGAAACCATTTTAAATCTTTTATTAGAAAATTATGGAAGTCTTATTGATTCTTTAAAAGAATATAAATCAAGTAAACCGCCAAGAATTAATATATTTAAACTAATTGATGAGGAATATTTAAGTTCAAGCAGCGAAGAGGATACTTTTATGCAAGATAAATTAAAAGAATTATTACAAAACAACGATGCATATAATAATATTAGTACTCCTGAAGAAGCACAGGAATATATTGATTTGATTGAAAGTACAATAACTGTATTAAATAATAAAATAAAAATATATATAAATTATGTAAAAGATGTACTTAATATATTGAATAGTGAATATGGTATAAAGGATTTTGAATTACATGAAATTTTGAATAAAAAAATAGATAGAATAAGATATAATAGAGATGAAGAGTATCATAGTATATGGTATTATAGTAAAAATATTCCTGATTTATGTTGTATTTTAGTGTTAAAGTATGAAAATATATATTGCGGATTTTATACTGGTGATATAGATTCTGAAAACACAAAAAAGGTTATAATTTATATAAAAAATAATATAAAATGGTTAAAAAATTTTAAAAACAGAGATAATGGTTTGTGGTATGATATAGATATAAATAATGAAAGTGCTGAAGATACAGCTTCTAAAATGAAAGAATTATATGAAGCATTAAAAAATATAAAATAATTAGGTATTAAATATGAATAATAAATTATTGCAGCAAATATTAGAAAATAATAAAAATTATGAGAACATATCATCTATAGAAGATATAGATAATTTTATTGATATATTAGAAAATACAAAAGAAGTTCTTATTAAAAAAAGACGTGAATTAGTAAAAAAAGATGTACAGAATCATATTGATTTTTCTAAGGACGTTTATGAATTGATAAAATCTAAAAATGAACATTTTAATTTTAAAGAAGAAAATACTTTATTAGATAAGATTTATAAAGATATAGAATCTGATATAATATATTGTGATATAAATGATTTTACTATTTATATAAGTATTGGTCAAGGAGAAGAATATATATATCTTTGTATTTACTCTGAAAATATAAAACTAATAAATAAATTAAAAAGTATATATTTAGATAATGAATTGTCTTTCCTTGATGGAAATGATGAGCATTATATATGGGGACCTGTTAATCAAAATGATAGTAAAGAAACTGCAAATAGAATGCTTGCTATATTTGATGTAGTAAATAAAATTAAATAGTCATTATAATTGATTTAATATATTTTTTATTGCTCTTTTCTAACTTTATGGCTACTGTATTTAAATTTATAAAAGATCTTATATATTCTATAAACTCAGATACGCTTTGAAAAAGAGTAAGTTAAAAATATAAGTTTGTAATATATTAAATATGGTATAAATTTTAATAAAAAATGTAGTCCTTTTGCTTCTTTGGGTCACCAAAAGAAGTGGGGGTGTGTACCCTAAGGGCACGCTTTGCAGGGGGCTAGTACACACAAATAATATATCTTTTATGAGTTTTAAAATTTTTATCATAATTTATTACTTTTAATTTATTTACATTTGCCCGCCCTATATATTTAAAATTTATATCTGTTATTTTAATTTTATACTCTTTAAAATATTTTATACAATTTCTAAAGCCCACCCAAATTTTATTTATATTAAAAATATCTTCACCGCACGTAGAGTAAAATTATAAATATATGTTAATTATTAATTTTTATTATGTATAAAATTTAGCTAATCGTGCGTAGGAGATATTTTAAAATTTAAAAAAACTTGGGCGGGTGCTGTAATTTATACTTGAGTATTAAATATAATAAAAGTTAAAATTACAAAATAAAACTATAAAGGGCGTGAATTCTAAATAAATCAAAAAATATAATTTAAAAATATATATTTTTTAATATGGCTTTTTTATTTACACAGAGTATTGAATAATAATTCAAGAAAAATATAAATAATATTAAAGTTTAATTATTAAAAATAATGCTTCTGTTTCTTCCTGTTTCTTTTGCTTCATATAATGCTTTGTCTGCTTTTTCTATTAAGCTATTAATTGTATCATCATCTGTTTTAATTGCCCCGCCGAATGAAGCAGTTGCTTTTAGAGCATATTCATCAGTTGAAAAATCTGTTTCATATATTTTCTTTCTTATAGTTTCCATTATATTAAAAAGCTCTTTTTTAGTTTTTGTGTCAATAACTATAATGAACTCTTCGCCTCCGTATCTTGCAAGAAGTGAATTGTATTTAATATTTTTGAGAGTTTCTCTCATTACCTTTGAAGCTATTTTTAATACATGGTCTCCCACATTATGACCATAACTATCATTATAATGCTTAAACCTATCTAAATCTATTATAATTATAGAATATGTTTCATTTTTTTTATTTTCTAAGTATTTTAATAAATATCCTCTATTGTACAAATTAGTAAGCTTATCTCTATTTGCCAAAAATGATAATTTTTCACTATAAAGTATTATAGACAAATGATTTACTAATATTTCTAAATATTCTTTTTCAATGCTGCTTTCTATTATTAAATATCCAAACTCATAATTTCTTGCTTTTAATTTGTATTTATTATTTTCTTTTATGTTTTTTGAAGTTGTATACCATAGATTAGAATTATTATCTTTATAAAAATATAGAGCAAAATTTTTTATTATTTTTTTAGTGCTTTTTTCAAATGTTTTTATTATACCGTCTACAGAAAAAGGTTCTGGTATGTTATTTAGAGTTTTTATTATTTTGTTTATCTCTTTAATCATTTTATATATAAGCTATTAATTATTTCTTTTGCTAAAAATATTAAATTATTGCTTGTAGCGAGTGTTGAGATAATAGTAAGAACTATTGACTCTTCTTCTTTAACTACTATTGCCATTGCATTAAATAAATTATTGCTTTTAGTTTTACAATTAAAAATAATAGAGCCAAATATATCACTATGCTCTTTTCTTTCTACAACAGATACTGGAGATATTATAGAGTAGAGGTTTTTATTTTCTGCTTTAAAATTATTTAATATTTGAGCTATTTCTTTTTCATCATATTTAGAATCATCATAGCTTAATAGTATAGAAATAGTTTTTTCATCGTTTTCTATTTTTAATACACTATTTTCTACGCTTGCATTAAAATTCTCTGGTACAATTAAATTAAACTTATCAGGCTTAGCATTAATTACAGTAAACTTTGAAAAATTAAATATTGAGTTTTCTTTTTGTTTTTTTATATTATCAATTTTTTTTTGAATATTAGAATCATTATTAATACTAAAAGCTTTTTCTAATATTTCTATAGCATTATCATATTCGTAGATAGCAGTATAAACTATAGACATATTAATCATAGATAATACATCTTCTTTATCTAATGATATAGCCATTTTAAATTTTTCAATAGCTTCTTTGTATTTCATCTCTATGGAAAGCAGCACTCCATACTGACCATATACACTAGCATTAACATCTCCTAAAGATATTATCTCTTCTATTGTTTCTTTTGCCTCTTCATATTTATAAGTGCTGATTAATGCTTCTATTTTGCTTTCTAATATATCCTTGTCTTTTGGAAGATATTCTAATGCCTTATCTAAAATTCGTATAATACTTTTATAATCCTCTTCCTCATAAAATATATCAGCTAATACCAAATACCCATCTTTATAATTAGGTTCTTTATTTATTAATTGTAATGCAATTTTTTTAGCATAATCTAAATTATTTTTTTCTATGAATGTATTTATTGTAGTTATAATATTTTCATTTGTCTCTTTTATAATTTCTTTAATTTCATTTTCTATATTGTCCATTGAAACACTCCATTTTTATTTCCATTCCACTATAGAAAAATTATTATTTTTGTTGTTTAGAGCATGTTCTCTTAATTTTTTATCAGGGTTAACGCATACTTTTTTAGCAGCAAAAGCAAAGAAGGGTAGGTCGCTAATAGAATCACTGTATACAATATTTTGCGATATATCTTTTTTAAAAATACCCTCTGTAAAAAGTCTGTGTCTCTTAGCTTCATTGTAGCAATTTTTTCCATACATAAAGCCAGTGTATTTTCCTCTAAAAATCCATAATTCACTGCCCATTACTTTGTCAAACCCTAAATTTTTTCCTATAAACTTTGCATATATCTCAAAACTTGCTGTAACCATTATAAGAGTATAGCCTTCTTCTTTTAATTTGTTTATCTCTTTTATGGCATCATTATAATATAGACTTGGCACTACTGTGTTTGCAAACTCTTCTCCAATTTTATCTCCAAACTCTATAGTAATGTTTGTAAAAATATGAGCTATTTCATATTTAATTCTTGAATTATCTATAATCCTAAAAATAAACAAAATAAAATATGGAATTAATCTAATATAATAAATAAAATTTTTAGGATTTTTTTTTAAGTAGAAAAACATAAAAGGAACAATGGAATCTTTTTTTATAATAGTTTTATCCAAATCAAAAAAAGCAATCTTCATAAGTTAATGAATGTCTCCCCAACTTAATCCCTTATGTATATCAACTGTAATAGGAACATTAGTTTTTACAGAATGCTCCATAATCTCTTTCATTATAGTCATAGCCTTATCAGCCTCTTTTTCAGAAACTTCAACAACCAATTCATCATGCACCTGCATAACAATTTTAGCAGTTTTGAAATGATTTTTAAACTCTTTATGTATGGCAATCATAGCAACCTTTATCATGTCGGCAGCACTTCCTTGAATGAGTGTGTTTAATGCCATTCTTTCAGCTTCATTTCTTACAACCGCATTTGATGAGTTTATAGTTTTAGAAAAATCTCTAATTCTTCCAAGCATAGTGCGTACATAGCCTTTAGCTTTTACATCTTCTATAACCTTTTCGCAGAATGGTTTTACTTGAGAATATGTTGAAAAATAACCTTTAATAAAATCATCAGCTTCTTTTCTTGGTATATTTAATTCTTTAGAAAGCCCAAATGCTGTTTTACCATAGATGATAGAGAAGTTAATTATTTTTGCTATGTTTCTCATTGAAGGAGTTACATGCTCTTTGCTTACAGAATATATTTTCATTGCAGTTTTTCTGTGTATATCATCATTGTTTTTGAAAGCTTCCACCAACACAGGGTCATTACTAAAATGTGCCAATAGTCTTAATTCTATTTGAGAGTAGTCTGCTGCTATTAATACGTTTCCTTTTTCTGCTATAAAGGTGTTTCTAATATCTTTGCCTTCATCTCCTCTTGCAGGAATGTTTTGCAAATTAGGGTCTGATGAAGATAAACGTCCTGTTGCAGTTACAGTTTGATTAAAAGAAGCATGTATTCTATTAGTTTTTTTATGCACTAATGTAGGAAATACATCAAGATATGTGTTTTTTAATTTTGAGTATTTTCTGTAGGTGAGCATATACTCAGCAATTTTTTCTTTTGGTGCTAGATCTCTAAGCACTTCTTCATCGGTTGAATGAGCACCTGTTTTTGTTTTTTTAGTAGAGTTTATTTTTAGCTTCTCAAATAAAATATATTCAAGCTGCTTTGGAGATTGTAAATTAAACTCTTCACGAGCCTCTGCATATATTTTCTCTTTTGTCTTTTCTAAAAGTGAAGCATATTCTTCAGACAAAGATTTCATTTTTTCTGTGCTTATATAAACTCCATCAAATTCCATATCCGCAAGCACACTGACAAGAGGCATCTCTACATTAAAAAATAATTCTTCAAGATTATATGTAGTTAAAAGTGGAGCAAAATATTCGTAAAACCTAAATGTAATATCAGCGTCCTCACAAGCATACTCAACAACATCTTTTAGCTCAACCTCTAATAAAGTCTTTTTAGCATTATCTGTAATGTCGCTATATTTTATGGTGTTGTATGATAAATAACTTAAAGCAAGGTCATCCATATTGTATCTGCCTCTGCTTGGGTTAATCAAGTAAGCAGCAACCATAGTGTCAAAATACATGTTTCCCATTTTTTTATCAATGGCACGCATCATCTTATATTCATACTTTAAATTATGACCTATTATTTTTATATCTTCTTTTGCTAAAGTGTCAAACACTAATTTTTTGCAAGCTTCTTTATCTATATTTGTTCTTCCGCTTAAGTCTAAATAAAAAGCTTCTTTTGATTTTATTGCAAATGATATTCCTATTATTTCATCTGTTAAAGTGTCTAATCCTGTAGTTTCAAAATCTATGCATACAAGTTTTTTAGCGTTTATATCATTTAAAAGATTTTTTAGTTCTGTTTCATTTTCTATTAAATAATATTTAGCATTATTATCTTTAGCGTTAGATACTATTGTAGTTTTTTCTGTGCTATTTTCTATATTTTTAGTTTCTTTTTTTGTTTGAGATATTTGAACCTTTTCTTCTTTTTTGCTTGAAGAAGAGCCGTATATATATGAATTAATTTTATCTCTTATTTGTTTCAATTCCAAATCATCTAATATTTTATTAACTTCATCTATATTAATTTTATTTTTTTCAATTTCTTTATAATCTATATTTAATTCTTCTATCTCTCTTTTAATTGCAGCAAGCTCATAACTCATATATGCATTGTCTTTATCTGTAATGAGTTTTTCTTGTATCTTTCCTTTTATAGAATCAATGTTTTTATAGATGTTATCTAATGAGTCATATTCTTCAAGAAGTTTTACAGCAGTTTTCTCTCCAATTCCTTTAACACCCGGTATATTATCAGAAGCATCTCCCATTAGAGAAAGTAAATCTATAATCTGATTAGGGTATACTCCTCTTTTTTCTTTAACCATATTTATATCATATTCTATTAATTCATTATCTTTATTGCTTGCTATTACTTTTGTGTTTTCATCAACAAGCTGAAGTATATCTTTATCTGGAGAATATATTATAGTTTTAATATTTTCTTTTTTATTATTTTGAGCAATGCATCCTACAATATCATCAGCCTCATAATTATCAAGAACAATCCTTGTGATTCCAAGTGCATCTATAAGATTGTATAATATAGGTATTTGACTTCTTAAATCATCAGGCATGCTTTCTCTATTTTCTTTATAAGCTTTATATATTTCGCTTCTAAAAGTTTGTCTTGAACTGTCTAATGCTATTGCAGTATAATCAGCAGGGTAGGTGTTGATTAAAGAAAAGTAGGTTCTTAAAAAACCATTGATTGAAGATACATTTTGACCTTTAGAATTTATTAGAGGGCGTTTCAAAAAAATAAAATGATATCTATAAAGTATACCAAAAGCATCAATAATAAGAAATGTTTTTTTCATTTTTTTATTATATAACAAAAACAAAAATTATGCAAAAATATTATTTTATTGTTTTTTTATTATTTATTATTTGTAAGCATAGCATTAGCAAAATCTTGATATGTTATGTTTTGCAAATTATAAATATTAAGAAATCCATTTGTAGACATTATGCTTGATGCAATAGCAGACCTATTTCCGCTTCTGCAGTATATTAAATATTCTTTGTTTTTATCTAACATATCTATTTTTGATTTGAAGTCTTGACTTAATACATCAATATTAATAGCATTTGGAATATTGCCTGATAAATATTCTTCTCTTGTTCTAACATCTAAAATTACCATGTTTGTTGAGCTATTTACTAATTTAATTGCTTTTTCTATATTAACGTTTTTATACCCGTTATTAGAGCAGGCAATAAAAAAAAGAGAAATAGATAAAATTATTATAATTTTTTTCATATAATATTTTCCCAAATATGTTATAATAAATGATAGTATAATAATTATAAAAAAAGTCAATTGTTTTATTAAATTTGATTTAATATATATTTTTTATTATATTTATAATAGTTAATAAAAATTATTTTACGAATATATATACTTTGTTTATTAGGTGAATAATGAAAAAAATAATACAATTATTTGTTATTATTATTTGTATCTACTCTTGTTATGATATAGCTTATGTAGGTATTTCTGATAGGTATATGGGTACATTTAAAAGCAGACAAAAAATTGCTGACAAATATAATAAGTATTTATATGTAAATGTAAAAAGCGGAGGAGTTATTATATACTTTGGCGGAGAGAATGATACTGATATAACGGGAGTTCCTGGATATCCCCGTATTGAGTACATTAATTTTATAGGCGATGGTAATGTTTATAACTTATACAATAGTGATTATTCTTGTAAATTAGTTTTTCGCTCTGATAATCAAGTTGAAGTTACAATGAAAGGTCAAGGTATTTTTAATCTTGAGAATGTAGTTTGTGATAAAATAAATTAGTTATAAAATTAAAAACATATAATACCGATAATATAGAAAATGCATGGAGAGTAATTATTATTATGAAAAAAATATTTTTAATGATATTATCAATAATGTTTGTTATTTTATCTTGTAAAACGGCTACCGCTCCTATAGATTCAAAACGCACTGGTAAATTTGTTAGTGAAAAAACAGTTTCTGCTGATTCTTATTTAGTAGTTGATGTTACATCTGACGGCGGATTTAAATTATATTATTCAACAGATGAGACTGGTAAAACTCCATCTGGTAAAGAAAATAAAGTTACTGAAAGTGATATTAAAGGAGAAGACCCTAATTATACTTTTCAAACAGGTGTAATGGCAGGTTCTTTACAATTTCTCTCTGATAAAGTTGTGAAAATAACAGTTACTTTTAATGATGGACCTACAACTTTGAAAGATATTCTATGTTATCAAAAATAATATATTTTAGTTATAAAAATTAATACATAATAGTGCTGCTGCATAACAATATGTTAATTTCTTGAAAACTTCATTTTTTTTTACTATACTTATTTATATAAATTAAGTGTAAAAATATTTGGAGTTTTTTTATGAGATCATATAATACGGTAGCTTTAATTTTAGGCGGCGGTAGAGGCACAAGACTCTATCCTCTTGTTAAAGATCGTTCTAAGCCTGCGGTATCGTTGGGCGGGCATTACAGAATGATTGACATACCTGTTTCTAACTGTATAAATAGCGGCCTTAGAAATATATATGTTATTACTCAATTCAATAGTGCTTCTCTAAATAATCATATTTACAATGCCTATAGATTTGATAACTTCTCTGGCGGTCATGTTAGTATATTGGCAGCAGAGCAAACTGACACTAATATAGATTGGTATCAGGGTACTGCTGATGCTGTGAGAAAAAATCTTGCCCACTTTGATAATGATTATGTTAATAATGTTCTAATACTTTCCGGTGACCAGGTTTATCGTATGGATTATAATGTTATGGTAAGACATATGCTTGAAACTGGTGCTGATATAGTTGTTGGAACTGTTCCTGTAGTACGTGAAGATGCTAAAGGCTTTGGTGTAATGCTTGTTAATAAAAGAGGGCAGATTACTAATTTCCAAGAGAAACCTAAAGAAGATGATGTTCTCGATTCTTTAAAATTGAGTGATGAACAAAAAAAGATGTTTGAAATAGAAGACCCTAAAAAAGAATATTTGGCTTCTATGGGTATATATGTATTTAGAAGAAATGTTTTAAAAGAACTTCTTAGCGATGTTACAATGATAGACTTTGGTAAAGATATCATTCCTGAAGCTATCAAAAAATATAAAGTATTTAGTTATGCTTTCCAAGGTTATTGGGAAGATGTTGGTACTATTAAGGCTTATTTTGATGCTAATATATCTTTTGGAAGTAAAAATCCTCCTTTCGATTTTTATGATGAAGATGCTCCTATATATACGCATGTTCGTTATTTGTCTCCTTCTAAAATTGAGAAGGCTGCTATTACTTCAAGTATTATTGCTGATGGATGCAGAATAGAAAATGCTACTATTAAAGAATCAGTAATAGGACTTCGTTCGGTTATACAAAGCGGTTCTACTTTAGAAAAAGTTATTATGATGGGCAGCGATTTCTATGAAACTAGTGAAGATATAGAAAGATTAAATGTTAAGCACTTACCTAAGGTTGGTATAGGTAAAAAATGTACGCTTAAAAATGTTATAATAGATAAAAATGTTAGAATAGGTAATGAGGTCGTTATCACCAATAAAAAGAAAATTCAACATCAAGACAGTGAGTTTTATTGTATTAGAGATGGTATAGTAATTATACCTAAAAACACTGTTGTTAAGAGCGGTACGATAATATAATTTTGTTATTATTAGGCATTGGGGCTTTACTCAATGCCTTTTTTTGTTTTATAAGAATAAGTTGCATTAAAATAATTTTTAAAATAATTTTAATTCTATTGATTTTTTTAATTTATAAAGTATATTATGTTTATAAAATTATATTAAATGATTATGCTAAGATGAAAATAAAATTTATTCCTATCATTTTTTTGTTATATATTAGTATTATATATGCAGATATAAATACTCTTTTTAATATAGGCATGGATGATGTTATAATAAATACAAACAACAAACATCAGCTTTATTTTGAGCAGAGTTTTGCTGGCGGATATAACTTTATAAAGTTTAATGCTGAAACTAAATTATATTACAGAACTTCTATATATAATGATGATAGAACAAATCAAATATTTCAAAAAACCAAGCTTGATTTGGGTATAGAAAATAATTTTTCTTTATCATCGGATATGATTGGTTTATTTGCAGATATTAGACCATTATCTTTTTTTGGTATAAGGGTGAATGCTTATTTTAATTATATATTCAATATTATGAATTTCGGTTATGCTGGCTTTGACAATAACAATGTAGATTATTCTTATGCTTCTTTACTTGGAATGTCAAAAACAGATGCTATGGGTGTAATTGCTGGTATAACGCCTTATTTTTTATATAAATTACCATATGTTGTTTTTATAAATAGCACTAGTTTTAATTATGTTTTTGCTGGGGATAAAAACTATTATTATGATTCAAGAACAGCTATACTTCATAAGAAGAGCGAATTTGAAATTATGAATGATTTTTTTATATTAGCCAATATATCTCCATTTTATATAGGTGCTTCTTATGCTTTAACTTATCTTGTAAATTCAAATATACTAACACATAAGCTTGCAATAGTTGGCTTTATTAGTTTTAAATTTTTACAAAACAGGCTTTCTCTTGATATATTAGCATCTTCTGGTTTGCATGTAAAATTACCATATTATAACAGCACTACTTTTGTAGAAGCAAAAGTAGCTTTAGTTTATAAAATTTTATAGAGTGCGGGGTTTGCGGTGAAAAAAAAATTATTACCTGATAAATATTTAGTTATTATATATATAGCATTACTTGCTGCAGGACTCGTTGCCATATATGGTGCTCAAACCATTCATGAGCCTAATGAACCTTATTTTTACAATCATCTTAAATTGTTATTAATAATGCTTGCAGTTAATTTTGTAATATTGATAGTTCCAGACTTTTTTGATATAATAAATAGATTTATGCCGGCAATACTAATAGGTACTTTACTACTCTTAATAGCAGTTTTAATATTTGGTATATCTGTAGAAGGCAGTTATGCCAAAAGATGGTTATCTATTTTTTCAATTTTTACAATTCAGCCTTCGGAGATAGCAAAGATAACATTAGTTTTATATCTATCTAGTGTATTAACTAATAAAGGAGATAAACTTAAACATGTTAGTAATGGTTTGCTTCCTCCTCTAATCGTATTAGTTCTTATATGTTTGCTTATAATGTTTGAACCGGATTCAGGTACGGCATTATTATTCGCTTTGGTTGGTTTTTCTATGTTTTTTTATGGGGGAATACCGTTAAGATATTTAATTTCTGCCGGAATTTTACTTGGTTTTATATTTATATTATTTATATTTAATACTCCATACATGAAAGCGAGAGTAATTTCTTATTTAACTCCTCATACTCAATCACAGGAAGAGATGTATCAAATTAATAGGGCTAAATTAGCTTTTAATTATGGCGGGATTGCTGGAATACCTGATGAAGATATTAGAGAAGTCAGTACTCATTTACCTGCGGCATTAACAGATTTTATTTTTGCTTCTATTGCCCAAAGACACGGATTTATAGGCAATATTATTTTACTCTTGCTGTTTTTTTCTTTCACTATTAGAGGATTTATAATTTCGTCTAGGGTAAAAGACCTGTTTCTGAAAAATATATCTTTTGGTATAAATATATTTATTAGCGGACAAGCATATTTAAATATGATGGTAGCTACTTTAATGCTTCCTACAACTGGTATGCCTTTACCATTTATAAGTTATGGTAGGAATGCTTTAGTTGTTAATATGATTATGTTTGCTATTTTATTAAAAATAACTCAAAGGAGAGAAGAATGAATATAATTTTATCTGGAGGTGGTACAGCCGGTCATATAACACCTGCTATTTCTATATATGACCATTTGAAAAAAACAGGACATAATCCTAGGCTTGTGGTGGCGGAGCGAGATTATAACTTAATACCGCCGCATTATGACTATAATTATTTGGAGATAAACTCTCCTGGAAATATACTCAAAAATATAGCTTTCTTACTCAAGTTTATACCTTCTATGATAAAATCTAATAACATCATAAATAAACATAAGCCTGAGTGTATTATAGGAATGGGCGGATTTGTTTCTATGCCTATGTTATATGTGGCTAAGTTAAAGCATATACCTATATTTTTATGTGAGCAGAACTCTATACCCGGAAAAGTTAATAAAATATTTTATAAAGATGCAAAAGGTTCTTATCTTACTTTTTCTAAAACTTTACAATATATGCCAAAAGGTAAGGTAACAGGAAACCCTGTAAGAGATGATTTCTTTATTGTAAATAGAAAATCTGCTAGAATTATTATGAAATTAAAAGATGATGATAAATTGCTTGTTGTAATGGGTGGTTCCCAGGGGGCATTAAAATTAAATAATATATTTTTAGATTGTATAAAGACTGTAAAAGAAAATGTAAATAATTTGCATATAGTATGGCTTGCTGGTCCTAAATGGGGCTCTGAAATTATAGCGAAAGTTAATGATAAAAAAATTACAAATGTAACAGTTCATAGTTATTATAGAGATATGGCTACTTTACTTCATGCTGCTGATTTTGTAGTATCGAGGGCAGGAAGCAGTTCTATTAGTGAAATACTAGCTGTTAATGTTCCTTCACTTTTAGTGCCTTTCCCTTATGCTACTGATAATCATCAATATTATAATGCTTTAGAATTGGTGAATAAAGATATGGCTTATTTAATGAATGAGGCGGATCTTGATTCTAAGCAGTTGGGGGATATTATTATAAAAAATTTAAATAATCAAAATAGACTTAATGTTATGAGAGAAAATATTAGAAAAAATTATACTTCTAGGGCAGTTACTGCTATTGTTAATGATATTCTTAGTATTATGGCAAATAATAAAAGAAAGTAAATAAAAAATTATAAAAGGAGATTTACATATATGATTATAGTAACTGGCGGTGCTGGATTTATTGGGTCTAATATAGTTAGGGGATTAAACAACTTAGGTATAAGTGATATATTAATAGTTGATAATTTAAAAAATGCATCAAAGCATAAAAATTTAAATAAGCTTGTTTTTGGAGATTATATAGACAAAGAAGAATTTGATGTTTATTCTTTTGTTGAAAATAATAAAGTTGAAGCTATATTTCATCAGGGTGCTTGTTCTGATACTATGGAAACTGATGGAAAGTATATGATGAAAAATAATTATGAGTATAGCAGAAACATTTTGCATGCTTGTTTAGAAAATAGAGTAAGATTTTTTTATGCTTCAAGTGCTTCTGTTTACGGAAATGGAGAGAATGGATTTGCTGAAGATGAAAAAAATGAGTATCCGCTTAATGTTTATGCTTTTTCTAAGTATCAATTCGATAGGTATGTTAACATTTTATTTAGAAATAAAAAGATTAATAGTCAGGTTGTGGGGTTAAGATATTTTAATGTATATGGTCCGCAGGAGAATCATAAGGGCAGAATGGCTTCTGTTGCTTTTCATTTATTTAATCAGATTAAGGCTGGTGAAAAAATGAAAATTTTTGAGGGAAGTGAGAATTTCTTAAGAGATTTTATACATGTTGATGATGTTATAAGTGTAAACAATTTCTTTTTTGAGAATGAAAATATTTCTGGCATATTTAATTGCGGTACTGGTAAGGCTGAGAGTTTTGTAGAGATTGCTAAGGCATTAAAAGAGTTGTATCCTTCTTCTGAAATTGAATACACCCCTTTCCCTGATGCTCTTAAAGGAAAATATCAAAAATACACTCAGGCAGATTTAACTAATTTAAAAGATGTTGGATATAGTAAAGAGTTTATGAATGTTAATACTGGTGTTAAAAAATATGCTAAAGTGCTTGAAGAGAGCGGCGGATACTTAATGTAATTTTATGCTTTTAGGTTATTATAGGTAATGTTTTAAAAGCTTAAACTATTTATTAAAAGCTTAAATATTATAAAAAATAATTAATAAAAAGGAGTTATATATTATGGCTACACCTCATATATCAGCAAACAAAGGCGACATTGCAGAAACTATTCTTCTTCCTGGAGACCCTTTGAGGGCTAAGTTTATAGCTGAGAATTTTTTGGAGAATGTAAAGCAGTATAATAGTGTAAGAAATATGTTTGGTTTTACTGGAACATATAAAGGCAAAAGAGTTTCTGTTCAGGGTACTGGTATGGGAATGCCTTCTTGCAGTATTTATTCTTATGAGCTTATACATTTTTATGATTGTAAGAATTTAATACGTATTGGTACTGCTGGGGCTTTAGTTGATAAGCTTCATATTGGTGATTTAGTTATAGGAATGGGAGCTTGTACTGATTCTAATTATGCTTCACAGTATGAACTTCCTGGTACTTATGCTCCTATTGCTAGTTATGATTTACTTAGAAAGGCTGTTAATAAGGCTGATGAGATGAAAATAAATTATCATGTAGGTAATATTGTATCATCTGATGTATTTTATGGAGCTAACAATGCTACACCTAAATGGGCAAAAATGGGAGTATTAGCTGTAGAGATGGAAGCTGCTGCTTTATATATGAATGCCGCATATGCAGGAGTGAATGCTCTTTGTATGGTAACTATATCAGATTCATTAGTTACAGGAGAAGCTACAACAGCAGAACAAAGAGAGAAAACTTTTACTAATATGATGGAAGTGGCTTTATCGCTTGCTTGATATATACGAATATAGTTGTTTTTTATAATTTATTTTTGTTTTTTTCCTGAAGCAAAAAGTGCAGATGCTTTGTAGATATATTTGGAATATATGTAAAATGTAAAATAATATTTTGTTTCTGAGTCAAAAATGCAGTCCTTTTGCTTCTTTGGGCCATACCTAAAGGTACTTCCTTCGGTCGCAAAAAGAAGTGGGGGTACGGGGGCTAGCCCCCGAAAATATTTAAAATTAAAAAACTATTTTTAAGGAATATTATTTTTATGTATATAGAAGAATTAAGAAATAAGCAAAGAGAGTTTTTTAAAAGCGGTGCTACATTAGAATATTCTTTTAGAATAGAGCAGCTAAAAAAACTAAAGGCTATGATTATAAAAAATGAGGCTAATTTTATTAATGCACTCAATAAGGATATGGCTAAACTTGAGTTTGAAGCTATTGGTACTGAATTATTTATTATAATTGATGAGATAAATCTTTTTATAAAAAAATTAAAAACTTGGATGAAAGATAAAAAAGTTAAAAGAAATTTCCTCACAATAGATTCTAAAACAATTATAATGAATAAGCCTTATGGAGTATCACTTATAATATCTCCTTGGAATTATCCTTTGCAATTAACTTTTCTTCCTCTTATAGGCTCTATTGCAGGAGGAAATACTTCTATAATACTTCCTTCGCAATTAACTACTAATGTTTATGATGCAATATATTCTTCTGTAAAAGAAACATTTGATGAAGAGTATATTGCTGTTGTAGATAAATCTTTTCCTGCAGAGTATACTACAAAGATAGAATATGACAAAATATTTTTTACAGGCTCTCCGAGAGTTGGAAAAATCATAATGAATAATGCCTCTAATTTTTTAACCTCTCTTACTTTGGAGCTTGGAGGAAAATCTCCTGTTATAGTTGATGATAATATAAAAAATATTAATAAGGCTCTAAAGAGAATAATATGGGGAAAGTTTATTAATTCTGGTCAAACCTGTGTGTCTCCTGATTACTTATTAGTAAATAAAAATATTAAAGATAAGTTTTTAGATGCATTCAATACAGAAATAAAATTATTTGAAGATGAGAGAAAATTAAATAGAATTATTAATAAAAGTCATTATGAGAGATTAAAAAGTTATTTAAACGATGGAAAAATATTATACGGTGGTGAATATGATGATGAAGCATTATCTATTGCTATAACATTATTAGAGCCTAATAGTTTAGAAAATAATGTGATGAGAGATGAAATATTTGGAAGTATTTTTCCTATAGTTTATTATAACACTAAAGAAGAGGCAAGAGACATTATAGATAAACTATGTTCTCACCCTTTGGCTATGTATGTTTTTTCTGATGATAATAATTTTATAGACTATTTTTTAAACAATATTTCTTTTGGCGGTGCATCTATAAATGATACTATAAGTCATATATTAAACAACAATGCTCCTTTTGGCGGTGTGGCAACAAGCGGAATAGGAGAGTATCATGGTTATTATAGTTTTGAATGTTTTACAAAAAAAACTACAGTATTAAAAAAGAATTATAATTTTGAGCTTAATACTAAATATCCGCCATACAGCAAAAATATAAAAGCATTAAAGTTTTTGTTTGAATTATTTAAGAAGTAAAAATTATTTTATATATAATATGATTTAAGTTCTGTCAATTTGCACTTTATTCAACTTTTTGCTGCGGGAAAAAGTTGAATAAAATATATATCAATATAAAAATTATTTGTTTAAATTAAGATACTTGCAGGGTTTTGCCCCCCTGCGAAGCGTGCCCGTAGGGTAGCACCCCAGTTCTTTTATTGGTATAAAAGAAGCAAAAGAACTACATTTTTGGCCTAAAATATAGTAATTATTTTATATTTTATTTATATTCCAATATATAAATCTAAAGCACTTAAAAAACATACAAACAATAAAATTAAAACAATATAAATATTTATTAGTACTTATCTAATAGGTCTTGAAATAAGTATAGTATACAATTTATTTTGAATGTGGGTGAGCTTTATTGTACACTTCAAAAAGCCTATCATTTGTAACATGTGTATATCTTTGAGTTGTTGATATACTTTCATGCCCTAATAATTCCTGAACGCCTCTAATTTCGGCATCATTATTTAAAAGATGTGTGGCAAAGGTATGCCTCAAAGTGTGCGGAGAGAAATCTACACTAATATTAGCCATTCTCATAAGTCTTTTCATTGAGTTTCTAACACTTCTATCACTTATAGGTTTTCCAAATCTGTTTACAAACAAATAATTATTGTTAGAGCCATATTCTCTTTGTATAATTGCTCTTTTTTGCATATACAAATCCCAATTATCATATATTATAGGTATTAATGGTATCTCTCTTACCTTTGAACCTTTACCAAGTATTCTTAAAGTAGTAGAGCCTTTATGCATCATGTTAAGCTTAATAGATATTAATTCTGAAGCTCTTAAACCTATAGCATACATAAATATAGCCATCATTTTATCTCTTATAATAGTAAAATCATTTTCATCATCTATTTCTAATATTTTATCTATATCATTGAGTGATAAAAACTTTGCTATATGCTCTTCCCTTTTTGGGCTTTTCATGTTTATTATTCTTGTTTTATCAGAGTAGCCGTTTCTTATTAAATATTTATAGAACTTTTTTATAGATGAAAGATGTCTTGAAGTTGTAGCGTTTTTTAATTTTTTATTTTTTAATGATGCAAAATAATCTCTTATAGTATAGTGAGTAGCATCATTAAAGTCTATATCATTATCTTCCAAAAATTTGATATATTCTTTTAAGTCTTTAGTATAACTATTGATTGTATGAGCGGCATAATTTAAAGTTTGTAAATAATCAGCAAACTCTTCTAATAGATTTTCTAACTCATTAGCCTCTATTCTTTTTAATTGATTTTCCATAAACAAACCCTTCTAATAATTAGTATTTAAATAATTATCGAAAGTTTTATTTATAAATTGATGAAGTATGTTAACTACTGTGAATTTTATTTTTTTATTAATCGTATTTTCTTTTTATGTCAAATCTATTTCTAAAACTTGAATATACAGCAGGTATTATTATAAGAGTAAATACTGTAGAAAATAAAAGCCCGCCGCACACTGCAGTAGCCAATGGTTTATACATCTCTGTGCCGTTACCTATTTTTAGCATCATAGGAAGCATACCCAAAATAGTAGTTAAAGAAGTCATAAGTACCGGCTTTAATCTTCTTTTGCAGGCTCTTAAAGCTGATTCATTCCAAGAAATATTATCTTCTAATACTGTTTTATTCATATAATCTATTAGAACTATACCATTATTTACAACTATACCCACAAGCATTATAATACCTATTGCACTATATACGTTTAGAGTTTCACCGCTAATATAAAGAAATATTAATGCTCCAAACAAAGCAAAAGGTACAGATAAAGATATTACAAAAGGTGTTATGTATGATTCAAACTGTCCTGCTATTATTGCATAAACAAAAACTATAGCCATTATTAATGACACTAATAATTGATGAAAAGATTCCTGCATATCCTCATAATCGCCTGAAAAGTTTATTAAAAATCCGCTTGGTATATATATATTATTTAATTCTTTTTTTATATCTGCTATTATCTCGTTTACAGCTCTTCCATATGAACTTGCTGTTATTTCTATTATTCTATTATCATTCTTTCTGTTTATTTCTGTAGGTCCTGTTGATTTAGATATTTTTACTATAGAGGATATTGGTATAATATTTGTTCCTGTTGGTATCATTAATTTGTATACACCGTCTATATTTTCTCTTGTACTGTCTTCAAGCCTCACTACTATATCAGAATCTATATATAAAGAGTTTTCTAATGTCATAGTGCTTGCCACAGTTCCGCTAAAAGAAGTACGAATTATGCTTCCTATAGTCTCTAAACTCATTCCCATTTTAGATATTAAATCTCTATTTATAGTAAATAATATCTCATGATTTGAGTCATCTTCTTTTATAAGCACATTTCTTATTCCATCTACTTTAGAAACTGCATTAATAACATTGCTTGCCACATCATATCCTACATCTAAATTATCTCCAACTAATTCTATTATAATAGAGCTATAATCTTTAGGTTTTCCCATTGCAACATTTTCTGAGTTTAATTCTATTCTTCCGGGATATCCATTCACTTTATTTCTTATCTCTTCTATATAATAATTAATATCTTTCTCTCTTCCTTTTTCTCTGTCTATTAATTTTACTCTCACCTCTCCATGATGTTCATTTCTTCCTGTTCTCACTCTTGTTTCATAATAATCTATGTTTTCTCCAATGCTATTTTCTATATCATCTTCCATTCTGTCTATAAATAAGTCTGTAAATTGAACCCTTGTTCCAACAGGCATTCTCAATCTTGATATTATAGTGCCTGCATCGGACACAGGGTATCCTTCTTTTGGTATTTTTATAAGCATTAATATTAGCAAAGAAAATAATACTGAAAATATTATTAAAAATGATTTTCTTTTGTTTTTCATCACTAATGATAATAGTGTTAAATAAAACTTTTCTGTTTTGCTGTGAATATTATTTTGAAAAAATGACTCTAATTTTGTAAACTTAAAATTATTGTTTTTAATTCTAGAAGCAAGCAAAGGAACTATTGTAATAGCAACAAAAAGAGAAGTTAATAGCGATATTGATACGGTTAAGCATAAATCACTAAACATTTGCTCCACTTGCCCTTTTACAAATAAAAATGGTAAAAAAACTGACACGCTTGTTAGAGTTGATGCTGTTATTGCTATAGAAACTTCGCTTGCACCGTTTACAGAAGCCTTTATATTATCTATTATATTATTAGAGTCTTTATTATGAATAAAAATGTTTTCAAGCACAACTATAGAATTATCGAGCATCATTCCAACACCAAGAACTAACCCTGAAAGAGAGATAATATTTATTGATATATCCAAAAAATACATTAATATAAATGTTGTTATTACTGATATAGGTATTGATATTGATATTATAATTACGCTTTTTATATCCCATAAATATATCATAAGAATTATTATTGCAAATAAAGCCCCTTGCCATATTGTGCTTATTACATTTTTTATAGAATTATTTATTGTATCAGAGCTATTAAATAATACTTTATAATATACGCCATAAGGCAAATCCATTGTTTCTAATCTTTTATTAACATCTCTCGATATTTGTATGATATTAGCACCAGATTCTTTGGTTATAGCTACACTTACAGCCTTTTGTCCGTTAATTCTTACTATCTCAGCTTCATCATCATAATATTCATACACATTTGCTATATCTCTTATTTTTACAGGAAATATATTATTTTTTAAAGCTACTACTACATTTTCTATATCATTTATATTTTTAAGCTCTCCTTTGGTTCTTATTCCATACTTATAAACGCCCTCATAAGTTTCGCCCCCAACTATATTTTGATTTTCTAAAGAGAGAGTTTTTACTATATCATTAATATTTATAAAATAAGCATTTAATCTATTTAGGTTTATATCTACATAAATAGTTTTTTTAAGCCCGCCTCTTATCTCTGTTTGTGCCACTCCTTCAATTTGCTCTAATGATGTGAGTATTCTGCTATCTATTAAATCGTATAATGCACTTAAATTATCAATACCAAAAAATGCTATCTCCATTATAGGGCTTGCATCGCTTGAAAACTTTGAAATATTTGGATTATCAACATCATCTGGCAGCTCGCTTCTTATCATATCTATTGCTTCTCTGATGTCATCTGCAGCAGTTTGCAAATCTGTTCCCCAATTAAACTCTATTTCTACATTAGATTCTGATTCTTTTGATTTTGATTTTATGTTTTTTACGTTATTAACTGAAGATATTGCACTTTCTATTATTCTTGTAACATTCTTTTCAACTTCTTCTGGAGCAGAGTTTTCATATACTGTTTTTACGCTTATTATAGGAATCTCCATATTTGGTAAATAATCTACTTTTAATTTAGATATACTTACAAATCCTATTATAAATACAGAAACTAAAGTAACAGATACTGTAGTAGGTTTATTTATTATAAACAGTATAAACTTTTTCATGTTTTTATATATAAAAATTAGAATAATTATATTTATATATAAAAAATATTCAAGTAGAACTATAAATAATTATTGTTTAGGAGCCATACATATTGCACGTTTTTTAGTTTAAAAAAAGCAGGTATTCCTTATAATTTAATTAACT
>NZ_CAKVGN010000005.1 GCF_934747485.1 uncultured Brachyspira sp.
TTAGTTAATTAAATTATAAGGAATACCTGCTTTTTTTAAACTAAAAAACGTGCAATATGTATGGCTCCTAAACAATATTTAGCTGCTCTTAATATAGATTATTCTTGGGAGAATATATTAAAAAAATATCTACTTGCATACAACATAACAAAAGAAAAAGATATAAAAATGTTTTTAGCTCAAACGAGTCATGAAAGCTATAACTATAAAAGGCTTGAGGAGAGTTTCAAATATAAACCAGAAGTTTTAATAAAAGTTTTTACAAAATATTTTAAAACCCTTGAAGAGGCAAAAGATATTTTATCTAAAGGAGATGAGACTCTTGCAAATAGAGTATACGGTGGAAGGCTTGGGAATAATTTTGATGAGGGATACAAATACAGAGGAAGAGGAATAATACAGCTTACAGGAAAAAGCAATTATATACATTATGGGAATCTTCTTAATATTGATTTGGTTAATAATCCTGATTGGCTTTTAGAGAGAAATGTTGCTGTTAATGTTGCTTGCTGTTACTGGGTAAATAGAGGGCTTTTGGGTATTGATGATATAAGAAAGGTAACTAAAAAAATTAATGGCGGTTACAATGGTTTGGAAGATAGGATTAAAAGATACAGAAAAATAGAAAATTTATAAAAAGGCTTTTTATGAATAATAATTTGGATAAAAAAATATTTAATTATAATAAAAACTATAATAAAAAAAATAATTTTGAAAATAGATTAACTCAAATAGAAACAATAGTAGGTATAAATAATAACGGCACTCCAAATGGAAATGGGCTTATTAATATGCTTGAATGTTTTAATAGAGATATGAATGAAAATAAAGAAAACTTAAAAGACATACATAAGGATATTAATAATATAAAGTTTAAATTAGGGGAATTAGAATACATATTAAAAGGGCACCAAAATACAAGACGTTTTATAGAAGAAGAAATATCTTCAACTAAAACAGACATTAAAGAAATAAAATCTGCATTACAAGACAGCATTACAACAAAAAGTATAGTAAAAATAAAAAATATAATAATAGGTCTTGGTGCTGTAATAGTTGCACTTAGTACAATTATAGGAAGCATAGTATTTTTTGCAAATAAGTTAGGGTGATAGTAATGAACAGTAAAAATTTTAATAAAAAAGTAGATGAAATATTTTCTTCAAAAGGCATAGGAAAGAAATTAAGTCTCATTACAAAATTTATTACTTTTATAATCGGCATAATAATATTTATGCTAGGATGTTCTTCTGTGATGTATGGTGTAGATTTGAGTTTGATAATAAGGAATATTAAAGGTGATAACAGTAATAAAGATTCTAACAAATAAAAATACTTATATAATTTTGTTTGTACTAATTGTTTGCTCTTATATTTTATTTTTAAATTTAAGTTTGCAAAGTAAAAATAAAAAGATAAATAACTTAAAAATAGAAATAGAGTCTCTTAATAACAGCAATTCTTTTTTATATAAAGATTTAATATTTAAAGAAAAGCAAATTGATGTAATAAAAAGTTTTTCAAACAGTACAATGCTTATTAATAAAATGACTAATGAGGTTTTAGATAATGAAACTAAATATATTGTTGATACAATTAAGAAAGATTTTTATAGTTCTTTTAATTAGTTTATTGATTAATTTATTTTTTTTATCTTGCAGCAGTGTGAGTAATAATGTTTGTGATTTAACGCCTCCTCCATCAATATATATTATAAAAGATGTTAAAACAAAAAAGGATTTATTAAAAAGCTATAAAGATGCCACTATAAAAATTTCCCATTGGCAAAACTGGTACAATATACAAGTGGGAAGCAATTATTTTTATTATAGCAATTCAAACTAATTGGGCGGCAGATGAAGATTAAATTTAAAAATAAGATTTGGGTGGGTAGTAAAAATATCAGTATAAAATTAAAAATAAAAATATTATAGAAATTACAGATAGCATAAAAAGTATATAGGGTGGGCAAGTGTAATTAAATTTTAAAACTTTATTTACATACCCCGCCCTTTATTTTTTATAGCATATTTTGAAATTTTAGTTTAAATTATTTTTATTGTTTTTTTAGAAATGTTAACTCCCGCCCAAGCTTTTATTTGTTTTGCATACACTTTCCGCACGGTTAGAAATATTTTATTTATAATAAAAATTATAATTTTCGTTTTATCAATATTTTTTATTTTGTTTAGCGTGCGGTGAATATTTACTTATAATCACTTATATTTTTTATATATATTATAAAGTATTAAAAAACGGAGAATAAAAAAATGCTTGAGAATAATGAAACTCAAAACAATCAAACCGTAATAGAGAAAATAATAGAGAGCTATGATACAAAATTAAAAGATAAAACTTTAGAGATAGAAAAACTAAATGAAGAGCTAAATAAAATATCTACAAATAATTATTATAATGGAGTTCCAGATTTGCACTCTAATAGAGGGGATTTTGGTGATGATTTTTCTTTTCCAAGCAAATGGGCTTTAACTTGTAAAAGAATGGAGAACTCTATTTATTTAGAGCCCATACTTCAATTTTATAGGGGTATTTTTAATTCTTTTCATTATGAATTAGAAAAGACAGATGAATATTTTGATAGTGCAAAGGTAAGAAATGCTTATAATTTTATAGACAAACAATTTAAAAGAGCTGGAGGGCTTAAGAGTTTAATAGTTAATGCTGCTTATAATTCTTTGGTTTATGGTTTTTGTTTTTTTACTCCGAAATTAGAAGTTTTGTCTGCAAAAAATTATGGATTTAAGGGCAAGCTTGATGGTTTAAGAGGTTTTAAGTTTTATGATGTTTCTTCTATAAATAGCTTTAATTTTTCAAAAGAAGATATTGATGAGATTGAATCTATTAGCGTAATAAATAAAAATAATTCTACCGTTACAAATATAAATTTTGATTTGGCAATAGCAGGTTATTCTACTTATGGAGATATTACAGGCGATGTAATAGGAAAGCCTTTTTTGTATAGTGCTTATTCGCTTTGGCAGGTGTTGGAATCTATGGACAATAGTTTTAATAGAAACTTAAAAAATATAGGTGAGCATAGTTTTAATTTTGTGTCAAATTGCGAGCTTAATGATAGTAAGAGAAAAGAGGTTGAGAGGGAGATAAGAAATTTTGTCAATAATGGTGGCGGAATATTTATTTCAAAATATGGAAAGATAGAGAAGATTGAGAGTATAGATGCTAATGAATGGTATAGCTTTAGAGATAGCATGCTTTCTACACTTTTTAAAAACAAGGGAGTAGACATTAAAGCATTAGGTTTGAATAAAGGAGCAACGAAAAATTTAGCAGACCTTACTCAAGCAAATGCATTACTTATGGCAAGCGATATTGTGGAAGGCATTATTAATAATATAAATGATAGCTTTATGAAGAGATATTTTGATTTGAATTTTAAGAGTTTAAGGCTATTAGGAGAATGCGATTATTTTAGGATTAGGCATTCAATAGATAAAGATTGATAATTCATAAATCTTTGTATTTTCATAAACATTATTAAAGAGATTAGTTTTTTTGCTTAATCTCTTTTTTATTTTCTTTATTAAAAAATTGAATCAAAATTATAAAAATTATAAGAACTATAACAATTATCAAAACTACAAAATTATAAAACTATAAAAAAGGAGAATTCCATATGCAAGAAAACAAAGTAAAAAAATATAAAATTCTTGGAGATAGTTTTAAACAATATATTGCTGTCTCCAAAAACACTTTCTCAGAAACTAAAACCAATAAGATTACTGAGAAGAATATAGAGGAGATTATATCTTCATTTGAAAAGAAGAATGTTGAAGTGTTTGTTTATATGGGTCATAAAGAGGAGGAAGAGAGAACTGCTATTGGTAAGGTATTGAAGTTAGAAAAAGATAATGAAGCTGTTGGAATATATGCCACTATAGAATGGTTTGATGAAACTATCACTGAGAAAAAATCATTTTATCCTTCTATAGAGATGGTTGGAAAAAAAGTTAAAGAAGATGATGAGTTTATTTATTGGGAGAATTGTGAGATTAAGGCTATTGCTGCTGTTGAATATCCTGCAAGTAAGAGTGTTGATTTATTATGTGCGAGCGGGGTTATTGAAGTTAATGAAGAGTATATAAATAATATAAAAAACATTTTAAATAAGCTTAATGATGAGGCAACAAGAGAAAAAGCAAAAGAAGAGTTTTTGAATATATTTAGAAATGATGAAGTATTTCAAAACATGATAATAGATTTACTTTTAGAGAAGTTTAAGATTGCTGAAAAGAGTTTCTCAAAATCAAATTTATCTGCTATCACTTATGGAGATTGGTGTAATGAATATGCAGAAAGTCAGAATGCAGTAAGATGCTCTTCAAAGTCTGAGAGTGATACTTATGTGAAGGCTAAAAAACTTTTCAAGGCTGGTTTAAGCAAAGAAGAAATAATGTCTATAGTAAGAGATGATTTAGTACCTATAGGAGTAGGAGGTTATGAGAGAGTTAGTTTATCAGCTATGGGTAAAAACAAGTATGAAGAGATTTCAAGGATGTTTAAATAATTAAATAGATTTTTCTCAAAACTAGTTGACAGAATTATTTGCATAATTTTAGCAATAAAATTGTAGTCTTTTTGGTTCTTTGGGTCACCAAAAGAACTGGGGTCTGGGGCAAAGCCCCAGTTATAAATAGAAAATACCAGAATAAAAAATAGTGTAAATATTTATTAATTTGATTTTGAAATAAGTCTAATAATTACTAAAAAAATAAATAATATTAGGAGTTGCTATGATAATAAAATCTGGCATAGGTAATGATGAAGATAAATTACCAAAGAGAGGATTCCCTGTATCCATTAAAAATAAAGATGGAAGAGGAGTTTATGCCTTGTATGAAGAAGGCTTTACCTTTGTTGGGGTTGCCTTAGAAGATGCATATAATTATGTGGATTTCGGACTTAAGTCTAATTGCATATCTGTGTGTTACACTGGGAATGTTAATTGCGTTGCGGCAGAGAGTTTAGTTGCAGGTGATATAGTTGTGCCTTCTGTTGATGGATTTAAAAAGTCATTAGACGGCAATGGGGTTGGCGTAGTTATTCGCGGAGGCAATGCCAATTCTCATATAGAAATACTTTTAAAAACTATTTAATAATTTATTATAAGGAGTAATAATGAGCGTACCAAATTTTCAAAGTATACAAAATAAACTTTTTCCTATAATCAATCAAGAGCTTCCAAAATATATGGGGCAAACAAACTTTGTAAGTAAATATATACCAGAGATTTTTGTAGGAGTTTCTCAGGGTGCTATAGGAGGAGATTTAGACAACACTGCTTTTAATCTAAAGAACATGTACGGCGGAACTTCTTTGGGCGGGCTTAATATATTTAATGATTATCCAAGACATGAATCAAGAGTTTTTAAGATGGAGCCTGAAGAATATTATATCGGCATAGACATAAACAGAATAGAAGAGATTAATGAACTTTATTCTAAAGATGAGAAAAAAGCAGGAGAAGAGATATTAAATTATATAGCACAAAAGTTAGTATCTAGGCTTGGGCTTTTGAGAGAGAGAAATTTAGCAGCAAAAGTAACAGATGCTTCTTTGTATGGAAGTTCTAATACAGTAGATTTAAGTGCTAAGGCCATAAGCTCTTGGACAGAAACTGATATTGATAATTTCTTTAGTTCTTTTATAGATTTGGCAAAATATTTAAATTATGCTGTAGGCGGCAATTTGTTTAATGACCAGATGGAAGTGCAAAACAATGGGCAGAAACTTTATATAGTGATACCTATAGATGTTTATGTGAAGCTTCAGGGATTATTTAGATTATTTTCTAATTACGTATCTATGATAGGTAATTCTAATGACGGCAAATATAAAGCATTTAAGCCAGATATATTTAATGCTGTAACAAGCGGTATAACAGTTGTAGGTACTGCTTTTAGAGTTGCTGATGACCATGAAGTTGAACAGAAGTATCAATTAGAAAACCTTACAGATATATGGACAGGCTCTTCTATTTATATGTTTACCACTTCATCTAATATTTTGGATATGGCTTCTATAAAA
Source organism: uncultured Brachyspira sp. (assembly GCF_934747485.1). Classification (GTDB taxonomy): domain Bacteria; phylum Spirochaetota; class Brachyspiria; order Brachyspirales; family Brachyspiraceae; genus Brachyspira. Next base: position 6,067 of record NZ_CAKVGN010000005.1, read on the forward strand.
GAGGTTGTATATTTAAATCATGATATAAGAGAAGTTGATATATTGGGCAACAATTTATGGAGAAGCAGAACAAAAAGATGCACAGTAGCTTCTAACCCTTATGGCTTCTGTAAGATAGATTTGAAATTAGCAGATGCTTAATTTAATGATGTTTTAAAAGTTCTTTATTAAATATTTATTTTTATTCAAGAGAGGAAAATTATTTTTCTTCTCTTGTTTTTTTATATATATGTTTTTTGGGAGAGATAATGAATAATAAAAAGTCTTTACTTCATTTTGTAGATGCTAGTATAGTTCATAAAGATATTAAGGCTAATGATTATGTTGTTTCTAAGGTGGGATATTTTTTTAGAGATGTTCATGAGAGAAGGTGCAAGGTTTTAATAGAAAGTGATTTAAATATTTCTCTTACAGATTCTTTTGTAATAATAAGCAAAGAAGAGGCAGAGGAGCTTGTACGTGAGAAGATGAAGCCTAATGATGTGATAAATTATTTGAAAGAGGAAAATAGAAGTTTAAAAGAAAAGATAAAGTCGCTTGAAGCTTAGTATATATTGAAAAGATTGTGTTTTGTTAATTTTTATATTTTATAAAAGTGTTATCAACTTTTTCCCGCCGCAAAAAGTTTTCGCCCTTCGGGCACGCTTTGCGAAAGTGCAAATATTTTAGTTCTATATTTAGGAATATGTATTAAATAATATCTTTATTTTAGCTAAAAATGCAGTCTTTTTGCTTCTTTGGGTCACCAAAAGAAGTGGGGGTGCCACCCTACGGGTACGCTTTGCAGGGGGGCTAGTCCCCGCGAACAATTAAAGTAAAAAATAATTTTTGATAAAATGTAAAATTTTCAGTATATAAAATAGTAACAAAAGGAAAAATATAAATGTATATATATGAACCAGATTTAAATTATTTTAAAAGCATATTTACAATGTTTGACTATGATAATATGGATTTAGATTTTATTGAAAGCCAATTAAAAAACTATACTCTACAATTTAGAAAGACAATTCTTAATATGAACTATACAGAACCTACTGAAGAAAATAAGCTTCCATATATAGCTATAAAAAATTATGTATGCTATGAAGTGGCAAGGCTTCTCACTGTTAATTTTGTATCAAACAGTGATTTAATAAACTTTATAAGAAATGAAAGTTTGAGGCTAAAAGAACTTGCTATAAAAGATTTGTCAGCATTTATTTCTGGCGATTTATCTTATGAGAGTGTGAGGCTTGATGGGGACATAAAAAAGCCTTAATTATTTTTTTATTTTTAAAAATTTTTAAATAGGGTTTTATATATATGATACATTTCAAAAATAGCATTTTATATGTTTTAGATAATTTTATGAACTTTATGGCAGATGATTATATAAATTTTGCTGGAAATAAAGTTAAAGGTGATGGGGAGCTTAATAAACTTTTAGATGACAAATTAAAAATTGACTGTTTTAGTTTGGGCAATATTAAGTCTATGAGCAAATCTTTTTTATGGGCTACTATATCTGAAGGTGAGAGCAAAGGTGGAAGTTCATATATAGGAGATAGTGCAGGTTTTACTGATGATATATGTTTAAAGGCAGAAGTTTATAAAGAGCTTAAGGCTGGAGAATCTTTTTTAGCATACACAATGATACCTATTGCTTTGAATCAGGCTTCACGTTATTGGGTATCAAAATTAAATGATGAAGGCGAGAGAATTGCATTATCTCCTATTATTAAATGGGATTCTCCTACTTTTGATGTGGAAAATAGTAAAAGACAGTTTAATGATTTCTCATCTATTAGGGGAGTAAGTTTTTCTCTTTATATAAATTTTAAAATAATGACTGGGAGTTATGAAGATGAAGTTTTTCATAAATATTGAAAGAGTTAATCAAAAGGTAAAAGATTATTTAAGTTTAAGGGGCAATGTTTATAAAGTAAAGGTTGTTTCTACTCCTTCAAATGCTGTTATAAGGATAGATGGAGAAGATAAATATTTTGATGCATATAAAACAGGTGACACTATCCAATATGAGGTGAGTTTAGAAGGCTATAACACCAAGCAAGGCACTATAACAGTTGAGGACAGAGATATATTAGAAACTTTTGTGCTTGAGGCAACTGCATAAAAAAAATTTTAACTAAAATTATAAAAGGTTCATTATATGAGTATATTTGATATAAAAGGAAATTTAATGAAAGATGAAGAGGGGTTAAATATTATAAACGGCTCTTCATATAAAGTGAGAATTGCTAAGACAAGTAATAGAGATGAGAGAGTAGATTTTACAAGCGATGATGTTAAAGGAAAATATTTAATTTATCCTTCTTCTGTTGGACTTACCCCTGCTACAGAGAGCTTAACAAAAGATTATATAGGCTCTCCTTCATCAGAATCATATTTAGGAGCTACAACTTATGCGGGAGATATTTCTTTTGGGGCTTTTGTAAACTCTAATGCTTATTATATGAGTTTGATATGGGCTAATGTGGATACAAAAGAAAGTACAGGAAACATTATTTGCATTAATTGTTTTAGTGATTTTTCTGTTAAGATTCATAAAAATGAAAATACTATCACTATGCTTGAGATTATTAGAGAAGATGAAAATGGTTTTTATAGTGATTTTATTGATATATATGATTCTATGACTCAGCAGGAATTAATTGATGCTATAAACAAGATAAAAAATATAAAGGCATTTTTAATTACAGGTGATAAAAATGACAAAATAGATTTTAGTAATTTTTTAAAAGAGTTTGAAGAAAATAATTATTTAATTAGCTTTAAGAGAGTTGGATTTATAGAGAGCGGAGTATTTAGCGAAGAGGCAAAAAAACTATATCCAAGATTTGTAAATATAATTTCGCCAAGATTTGGAGAGACTCAGTATTATAACTTAGCATTATCTGACTCATCAAAAAATATTGAAGGCATTCAGTATATAGGCTGTGAAAGCAAATCAATGAGTTTTAATTTTGCTAATAAAGCATTAACACAAATAACTTCTTCATTATGGGCATCAGGTGAACACACTTTAGATAAAGACAGTATTCTAAAAGAAGAGAGAGCAGAAGAGAGAGATGTTGTAATGGCTCAAACTTCAAAATATCCAACAAAACTTTTTATTAACGGCACAGAGGCTACTTCTGTTTCTGATATTGCTATTGCTTTTGAATGTACTAAAGAAGAGAAATTTAATGTATCAGCAAAGAGATATAATTTCCCAAACAACAAATTTACTTTAACTTTTTCTGGCAATGCAGTTTTTAATACTCAGTCAAAAGAGCTTTTTTATAATCGTATTTTAAATGGTGATAGGCAGTCATTTGTAATATACAGCAAAACAAAATTTAGAGGCAAAGATTATCCATTTATATTTGTGAGTGCAGATGTTTCTGGAATTCCTTCCTTTCCTACTATTGAGTCTAAAGATATTTCTGTTTCATTAAACAATTTTAAAGCTTCAGAAGATTCTATTGAAATGAAAAATAACTATTTAATAGCATTCACAGATAGAGTTGAATTATTTTAATATATATTTTATTTTTAAATATATTAAATAATTTTTTATAATTATAATAAATATCTAATAAATAAAATTGTTATAATATTAATTTGTTATTAGGTTTTAATTATATTTTTTATAATAAAATAATTTAAATATCTATTATTTTTATATTTTAATATAAAAACATATTTATATATTATTGACTAAAAAAAAGTTTTGTTTATACTTACTATCAATTAATAATAAATTAGTTGATAATAAGTAAGAAGGTAATAAATAGAATGCTAGGCAAATTGAAACAGAGTATTAATTATAATGATATGCAAGAAATGAATCGCTATCTTATTATTAAACTATTGATGCAATTAGGAATATGTTCTAGGGTAGAATTATCAAAGTTATCTGGTTTAAAACAAGCTACAATAACTAATATTATTAATGATTTTATAAAGATAGGTTTAGTTTCTGAAATAGGTCCAAAAAATGGAATCAAGGGCAGAAGGTCTATAGCTATAAGTCTTAATAGTGATAATTATAAATTTATAGGTGTGCGACTTACCAGAAGATATATTACAGTTGGGTTATTTGATATAGCAGGCAAAAGCTATCTTGTTAGAGAATACAAATTTAATGTTAATGATGGTGTGAATAATACACTTAAAATAATTGAAACATCTGTTCATGGTATACTTAATGAATATTCTAATGATAATATAATTGCTATAGGAATCTCTCTTCCAGGTCCTTTTATTAGAACTACAGGAATAATTACAGTAAATGAATTTCCAGGTTGGGAGCAAGTTTTAGTAGAGGATTATTTTAATAATATATTTCATATACCAGTGTTTTTAGAGCATGATGCTAAGGCTGGTGTTATGGCTTGTTGGTATATGAATAAATATAATAATGTAAATAAAACTTTAGCTTATGTTATAGCAGGTCATGGAATAGGTGTTGGTGTTATAGTAGATGGTAAATTATTAAGAGGCTCTACAGGAACATTTGGAGAAATAGGTCATACTAGCATAGATTTTAATGGACCATTATGTGCATGTGGAAGCAGGGGTTGTCTTGAAAATTATTGTTCTACGATAGCACTTTCTAGAAGAATAAAAAATGCTTTAGAGCTTGGTGCTAAATCTAGTTTGAGTATTGATTTTACTTTTTCTGATATTGTAGAAGCATATAAAAATAAAGATGATTTAACAGTAAAAGAAGTAAATAAAAATATAGAATATTTCAGTGTTGGTATAGTTAATTTAGTTAATATGGTAAACCCTGATGTAATAATCATAGGTGATGAAATGGTTAATTTTGGAGATGATTTTCTTAATGTATTAAAATCTAATGTTAGTAAAAGGATCATACCTGATTTATATAAGAAATTGGATATAAGACTAGGAAATTTTGCTGAAGATGAAGTTTTGATAGGTGCTAGTATTGTAGCTGTCGAATCTATTTTAAAAACAGGTAATTTAATCAAAAAATAATTATATTTATTATTATTTAATAATAATTCTATGTAAAAATCAATATATAGTTCATTAACTTTTATTTTATATAAAAAATTGACAAGTAACTTTTTTTGAATATACTATTTATTATATTGATTAATTTAATTAAGTTAATTAATTAATATAATAAATAAATAGGTGTTTTATATGGAATATAAAGAACTAGTAAAAAAAGTAATTCAAGAAAATAGCACAGTATTGAATCTTGTAAAAAAGGAAGAAATAGAAGTTTTATTATCAGAAATAGAAAAAGCTAAAACTATTCAATTATATGCTATGGGTCGTATGCAACTTTCTGTTAGAGCTTTTGCTATGAGATTAAAACATATGGGATTTGATACTTATGTAGTTTATGATACTACTACACCTGCTATAGGTAAAGGCGATTTACTTCTTGATATATGTGCCGTAACAAATGTAGAATTAAATGTTATAAAATGTGCCAAAGAAGCTGGTGCTAGAATAGGGGTTTTGACAGCCCATCCAGAAAATGAGCATGGTAAATTAGCAGATTTTTCAGTTTTTGTTCCTGGACAAATTTTTGGTGGAGAAAAGGAAGTAAAATCTATACAGCCAATGGCATCTTTACTTGAACAATCCATGTTTTTATTTGTTGATATAATTGTTATGATGCTAATAGAAAGAAATAATATAGATATAAGCAAAATGCATAAAAGGCATACAAATCTTGAAGGTATACCAACTGCTTTTGCTTAATTAATTATATTAAAAAAAGGAGGAATTTCTTATGAGAGATGGACAAATTTGTCAAATAGCACAGGTTGTATCAGATATTAAAAAAGCTATGGATCATTTATATAATGATTTTGGTATTGGTCCTTGGGATGTATATGAGTATGGTCCTCATAATATACAAGATTCTATGTATAGAGGCAAACCAAATACTCAGAGATATGCCTTAGCAGTTACATGGTCTGAAGGTATTCAATATGAATTGATGCAGCCTTTAGATGGATATAGTATATATAATGAATTTTTAGAAAAGCATGGAGAAGGTTTGCAGCATATAAAACTTTATTATAAAGATTGTGCTAAAGCAATTAAGGAATATAAAGAAAAAGGATATGAGGTAATTCAGAGTGGAAGGATAGGTGAAGATGAGTTTTATTATTTAGAATCTACAGATAATGTTGGAATTACATTAGAAATAGGAAATGCAGGAAGTATTCCACCACCTTTGTATAAATATCCGTCATAAATTTAGATAAAAAATAAATAAAAAATAAATTTAGGAGAATAAAAATGAAAAAATTTATATTTACTTTTATTGTTTTATTATTTATAGTTTCATGTGGTAATAATAATGAAACAGCAACTACAAATGATTCTACTGCAAATACTTCTACACCTGCAGATGGAAAATATACCATGGTAACTGTTCCTAAATTGCGTTCAGCATGGTTTGAAGATTATGAGAATGGTGCTATAAAAGCTGCTAAAGATTTTGGTATAGAAACATATATGCAAGCACCTTCATCAGCAGATGAGGCACAACAGGTTAGAATAATAGAAGATGCAGTTAATCAGGGTGTTAGTGCTATTCTAGTTGTTCCAAATAATTCTGCTTCTTGCGTACCTGCTTTCAAAAGAGCACAAGAAAAAAATATACTTGTTTTAACTCATGAATCTCCAGATCAAGAAGGTGCTGATTATGATGTAGAGATGATAGATAATGTTAAATTTGGTGAAAGATTTATTGATGAATTAGTTGCAGTTGTTGGAGATAGTGGCGAATATGCAATTTATGTTGGTTCTTTAACTGTTCCTGCACATAACATATGGGCAGATGCAGCTATCGCTTATGCTAAAGCAAAATACCCTAATTTAAAAATGGTTGGAGATAAATTCCCTGTTTCTGAAGATAGAAATGCAGCAAGACAAAAAACTTTAGAACTTTTAACTGTATATCCTAATTTAAAAGGAATATTAGCATTTGGAAGTCAAGGTGCTCCTGGTGCAGGACAAGCATTAAGAGAAAAATCAATGCAAGGTAAAATCACAATTTTAGGAACAACAACTCCTAAAGAAATAGCTCCATTTTTGAAAGATAAATCAGTAACTTCTTCTATTATGTGGAGTCCAGGAGAAGCTTCTTATGCTATGGTTTATTTAGCAAAAATGATATTAGACGGTAAAAGAGATGAAATAAAACAAGGTCTTGAAATACCTAATTTAGGTGTACCTACTATTAATGGAAAAAATGTATTGTTCAATAGACCATTAGTAATTACAGCTGAAAATGCAGATAATTATAATTTCTAATAGTTTATATTGTTAAATTATTCTTTAGGCAGGCATAGTATATAATGGAAGATTTTATAAAAATTCAACATATATCTAAAAGCTTTAATGCTCTTAAAGCATTAGATGATGTTTCATTTGAGTTAAAGAAAGGAGAAGCACTTGCTTTATGTGGAGCTAATGGAAGTGGAAAATCTACATTAATAAAAATATTAGCGGGTGTTTTAGAGGCAGATAGCGGTACTATAGAAATAAATGGTAAAAAAATGGTTTCTTATGGTCCTCTTTCTGGAATTAAACATGGTATTAGTGTTATATATCAGGATATATCATTATTTCCTACTTTAACAGTTTTGGAAAATATATGTCTGCCAAGAATGATAGGAGACGGAGCTAAATTTTCGTTTCTAAAAAATAAAATTAACGCTGCTAAATCTATATTAGAAGACTTAGAAGTTAATATAGATGTTAATGCTATAGTTGAGGAGCTTCCTTTAGCTTCTCAACAACTTATAGCTATAGCACGTGCTCTTAATAATAATTCTAAATTAATTATTTTAGATGAGCCTACAACAGCTCTTACAAGAGTGGAAGTAAATCAATTATTTAAAATAGTAAATAAATTAAAGCAAAATGGAATATCCGTTATTTTTATAAGCCATAAACTTGATGAGGTATTTGAGCTTTGTGATAGAGTAATATGCTTAAGAGATGGTAAATTGGTAGCATCTGCTTTAATGTCAGATATTTCTGTAGAAGAAATAGAAAGATTTATGGTTGGTCAATCAACTATATATACAGGGGTTAATGATTTAGATAAAGATGCTCCTATTATATTAGAAGTTGATTCTTTATGTAAAAAAAATAATTATAAGGATATAAGTTTCAATTTAAGAAAAGGTGAAATATTAGGAATAATAGGACTATTAGGTTCTGGAAGAACTGAGTTGGCATTATCATTATTTGGTGTATCTAAAGCTGATAGTGGTAAGATTTATGTAGATGGAAAAGAATGTAAAATTAATAATATACAAGATGCTGTTAGGGCAAAAATAGCTTATGTTCCAGAAGATAGACTTACAGAAGGTTTAATAATGAATTATCCAATAAAGGATAATATGGTTATAGTAAATCTAGAAAAAGTAAAAAATAAGTTTGGTTTTTTAGAGAATTCGTTTATTAATAAAATAACAAATTTTTGGATTAAAGAATTATCCATTAAAACAGAATCTGGAGATAATAAAGTTTCAGAACTTTCAGGAGGAAACCAGCAGAAAATAGTTATAGGTAAATGGCTTGATGAAAATCCTAAAATATTAATTTTAGATGGTCCTACTGTAGGTATAGATATAGGAGCTAAAGCGGGTATTTTTGAAACTATTAAATTATTCTCTAAAAATAATGGAATGGGTGTTATTTTAATTTCTGATGAAATAAAAGAAATAGTTTCATATAGTAATCGCATAATTATAATGCGTAATGGAAGAATATATAAAATATTCGATAGAGGAAGTGTAAATGAAAGTGATATACAAGCTATGTTAGATGAACAAAAACGTAGTATGTGATTAATAAATAAAAGGGTGTTGTTTCATGTATAGTATTTTAAATTTTATGAAAAAAAGAGAAGTTGTTCTTGCTATAATTATTTTTGTACTTGTAATAGTAATATCTTCTTTAACTCCTAATTTTTTAAATTATGAAAATATATCTAATATATTAAAATCATATACAGTTTTAGGAATTTTTGCTTTAGGAACATTACTTGTAATAATCAGTGGTGGGGTTGATGTATCTTTTACAGCTATTGCTCAAGTTGTACAATATGTTGTTGTGTATGTATTATTGAATTATATTTCAGGTAATATATACATAGCTTTTTTATTAGCAATAGTTTTCGGAGTGATATTAGGTTTATTCAATGGATTTTTAATTTATCATTATAAAATGCCTGCTATAATTATAACTATAGCTACACAAAATTTATTTTACGGAATATTGTATGTAGTTACAAAGGGTAAATTATTATACGAAGTTCCTCCATATTTCTGGACATTTGCAGATGCAAAACTATTTACAATAACAAATGAAATAGGAATAAATGTAGGAATTAGTTTAGTTACTGTATTATGGTTTATTATGGCTTTGGCTTTATTTTTTATATTAAAATACACTATTTTAGGACGAAGTGTATATTTAATAGGATGTAATAGTGTGGCAGCAAAAAGAATTGGGGTAAGTATATTAAAAACTACATTATTTGTTTATGGTTTATCAGCAGCTATAGCAGCAATAGGTTCTATAGTACATGTTTCCATAGTTCAAACTGTAATACCTAATTCTATAGTTGGTACAGAAATGCAAGTTATTGCGGCAGTAGTTTTAGGTGGTGCTTCAATTACTGGAGGAAAGGGTTCTGTTATGGGTACTATGTTAGGTGTCCTTCTTTTTGCTATATTAAGTAATAGCCTTACTCTTTTACAAATATCATCATATTGGTATAATGTATTTATAGGGGCAATAATAGTTATTAGTATACTTGTTAATGCTTTACAAGAAATAAAAGCTAGAAATTCTATAGTTCGTGTAAATGTTGAAAATTAATATCGGGGGAAATAATGGCTGACTTTGATAAAATATCTTCTTTCATAAAAAGAATGAGAAAGGGAGAACAGTTTTCTCTTGTTATAACACTCATATTAGTATATATATTAATGGTAATAGCTAATGGTAATAAATTCTTATCTTTTAATAATATGTATGCTATGGCATATCAGCTTCCTATTATAGGATTTCTTGCTATAGGAATGATGATATCTGAACTTTCTGGTGGTATTAATTTATCTATTATTGCAAATATGAATTTGAATGGTGTTATAATATATTTAGTATTAAATGCACTTACTAATGGAAATATGCAAGAATCTAATATATTTTTCATTTTTATAGCAATAATATGTGGATTTATCACAAGTATAATTATTGGTATTGTTAATGGTTTTCTTATAACACAATTTAATATACCTGCTATTTTAGTTACTTTAGGAACTATGACATTATTACAAGGTGTTAATTTGGTACTTACGAAAGGATATACTATATCTGGATTTCCAAATGAACTTGTATTTATAGGTAATGGAAAAATATTTAATATTCCTGTGGCTATTATACTGTTTATTATTGTAATTATTATAACACACTTTATATTGAATCGTTCTTCTTATGGTAAACAATTATATTTAACTGGTGCTAATACTAAGGCAAGTAAGTTTTCTAATGTTAATATATCTAAAGTTATCATTATAGAATATATATTATCAGCTTGTTTTGCTTCATTTGCTTCTTTGGTTTTAATAGGTCAAATGAATTCTGTAAAAGCAAACTATGCTGAGTCATATCTTTTAGTAGCTGTATTAGCAAGTTTTCTTGGAGGAGTTGATCCTAATGGAGGATTTGGTAAATTATCAGGTATGGTATTAGCTTCTATAATATTACAATTTATATCTACAGGATTAAATTTAATGCGTTTAGATCCGTTTATGATAACAGCTATGTGGGGAGCAATTATAATAATAATCTTAATAGTAAAAGAAGTTTCTAGTTTTATCATAGTTAAAATAAAATCTAGTTTCAGTAATAAAACTATATAAACATTTTATTCTTAAATTAATTATTTATTTTTAAGCCTTATATTAATTTATAAGGCTTTTTTATTTTTTTATAAAATTAATTTATGATGTGATGTATAAAAAATATAATAAAAATTTGTATAGCATAAATTTTTTAATGATAATTAATTTTTAGTTTTAAAAAATGAGTTATATTTGTCTTTTTCTTTCATTATCATATTTGATAAAAATGTGCTATTTGAATATTCGTAATATTGCTTATTGGGTTTGTACTCAAAGTCAAAATAATTTTTTGATATTAAAGAAGAGTTATAATAAATACTTGATGTAATATTATTTTGATAAAGAAATAAATCGTTATATATGTTTTTAAAATAGCTTTGAAAATAGTTATTAAAATATAAATTATTATTAAAATTATTTGTATAATAGTTATTTAAAGGAAAAAAGAAATTATTATATGAATATAATGTAATACTATAAAATATAAGTATTAATAAAAATTTCTTCATACTTACTTATAATGATATCATAAATTTACAGTTTGTCAAAATTTAATTTTTTCATTATTTGTGGGGACTAGCCCCCTGCGAAGCGTGCCAGTATGGTACACACCCCACTTCTTTTGCGACCGCAGGAAGTGCCTTCGGTATTGCCACAAAGAAGCAAAAGGCTATTTTTTAATTTAAATATATAGTTTATTTTATATTCAAATATATTTTATTATTTATAAAAGGAGTATATTAAATGCAAAAAAATATTTTTAAATGCAAAGAGTTTTTTAATAGATACATTGTAGAGGAAACGGTTTATAAAGAGGCTGATAATGATGAGTTTATGCCAGTTAAAATATATAGCCGTTCTACTTTGGGAAGTAAGTTTAATGATGAAGACATTATAAGCATTAACAGACCAACTTTTAGAGAGAATCTTGATTATGTAAAGGCTAAAGAAAACAATAACACAGAAGATGATATATTTGTTTGGCTTGATGTGAGGATTAATGATGAGTTAGCTACAAGCTTACTTGATAAATGGAGCACAAAAGATATTAATGAGTTTGCACAGGTGATAAAAAGTTTTTTGTTAGAGAGGCGAGCTTTATAAAGATAACTTCTATAGAGCAAGCCGAAATTAATAATTTGGTTACTTATGCTTTTAATAATAGAGATATAAAGAATAATGATTTTTGTTATTTGGAAGACGGAATTTTGAGTTTATATACTGCTTTTAATTTTTGGGGAAAGATAATAGCTGAGGCTTGGTATCAGATAATAAGCGGCAGGTATGTTTTAACTAAGTATGATGAAGATGATTATTTGAGGCTTGGGCTTAATTATGCTATTTATAAGTTTAGAAGTTTAATAAAATAGTAAAAAAATAGTATTGACATTAACAAAATATTATGTAAACTTTAATACTATATATAAAAAATTATGCAGGAATTAAAGTTATGATAAATGTTAGTTTTAAAGATTTAAAAGAAGCTGTAATAAAAAAATTAAGATTAGCAGATGTTAATGAGGGTGATGCGGAAATTGTTGCTGATGTTTTATGTTATGCGGATGTGAGGGGTATTCACTCCCATGGAGTTATAAGGCTTGAGCATTATATAAACAGAATAAAATCTGGAGGAATAAATTTAAAATCAAATTTTAATATAGAAGCAAAAAAGCCTTCATTTGCATTAATGGATGCAGATGGAGGTTTTGGACATATTGCTATGAAAAGAGCTACAGAGTGGGCAATAGAAACGTCAGACAAACAAGGTATTGCTGTAATAGGTATAAAGAATAACAGTCATTGCGGTTCTTTAGGTTATTATAATAAAATGGCTATAGATAGCAAGAAAGTATCTTTAATAATGGTTAATACAGACCCTTGCGTAATACCTTATGGAGGAAAGAGTTGTTTTTTTGGAACTAACCCTATAAGTTATGGTTTTCCTGCTACGAAAGATTTTTTACTTGGGGATATGGCCACTAGTGAAGTTTCGCTTGGCAGAATATTTACAGCACGTGATAACAATGAAACTATACCAAATAATTGGGGAGTTGATGAGAATGGCAATCCTACAGATGACCCTAAAAAAATAAAATATGTTGTACCTTTTGGCGGAGCTAAGGGGTATGTTATTATGACTATGATAGAGGCTTTTACTGGTCTTTTGATTGGAAATGTTTATTGTAATAACTTAGTTAAGATGTATGGAGATATGGATAAAAAAAGAGATTTGTCAACATTTATGCTTGTAGTTGATCCTTTTGTGTATAATGAAGATTATTTGGATACTGTTCAATCATTTATAGATGATATAAGAAAAGAGCCTCCATTAGATAAGAATAAGCCTATAACAATACCGGGCGAGAGAAAAGAAGCTTGTTATAGAGATTACTTAAAAAACGGCATACCATTATCTGAGAAAGTTTATAAATATGTTTTTGGAGATTGACTCTAGAAATTTAATTGTATATTAAAAGACATTCCCCCGCACGTCTAAGAAGTTATAATTAAAGCATAGCATTATCGTGCGGCAAGGTGGTACAGCTCGTACGCGGGAAAAAGAACAATAAAAAAATTGATAAAATTAATGTATTCTAAATATTTTTTAAGTTCATAATTTTTTTTAAAATTCTATTATATTCGGGGGCTAGCCCCCGTACCCCCACTTCTTTTGGTGGCCCAAAGAAGCAAAAAGACTGCATTTTTTAGCTCAGATTTAGGTATTACTTTTATTTATTTAATATATACCAAAAATTTTTAATTCTTTTATTTATTTGTTATAATTTAATTGTATAAAAGTATTCCCCCGCACGTGTAAGAAGTTATAATTAAAGCATAGCATTACCGTGCGGCAAGGTGGTACAGCTCGTACGCGGGAAAAAGTTGAACAAAAAAACAATTATTTCTCAGAAGCTAATTTTATAACGGTTGCTGGGAGTATTTTATGTTCTTCTACCAATACTCTTTTTTGAAGTATCTCAGGAGTATCATCTTCTAATACATTCACTTTATTTTGCATTATGATGTCGCCTCCGTCTACCATGTCTGTTACATAATGCACTGTGCATCCGGATTCTTTCTCTTTGTTTTTTATAACTGCTTCATGAACTTTTATTCCATACATTCCCTTGCCGCCATATTTTGGCAAAAGTGATGGGTGAATATTTATTATCTTATTTTCCCATTTAGATATAAAATTACTGTCTACTATAGATAAATAACCAGCAAGAACTATCAAATCAATATCATATTTTTTAAGTTCTTCATCTATTTTTTGTGATAACTTTTCTTTATATTCTTTTCTGTCTATTAAAACGGCATCTATATTTGCATTTTTAGCAATATTTAGCCCTCCGCAATCTCTATCAGCAATTACTACATTTATTTTATAATACTCTTTTTGATTATCTATTAATGACTTTAAATTGCTTCCGCCTCCAGAAATCAATACTGCTATATTAAACATATTCCGTTACCGTCTCCATTATTTTTTTCTATGTGTCCAATTTCATAAACAGTTTCTTTCATTTCTTTTAATTCATTTATAATACTGTCTTTTTCATTCTTATCAACAATAATTACAAAACCAATACCCATATTAAAAGTATTATACATCTCTTCTTCTTTTATGTTTCCAAGATACTGAATATACTTAAATATTTCAGCTGTATTAAAACTATTTTTATTTATTACAGCCTTATAATCTTTTTTGAAAGCTCTTGGAACATTTTCTATTAATCCTCCCCCTGTAATATGAGCCATACCTTTAATATTATATTTTTCTAATAATTTTAGTATAGATTTAACATATATTCTTGTGGGAGTAAGAAGCACTTCTCCAATTTTTTTGTCTTCAAATGTAGCATTATAATCTCTTACCAATTTTCTTATAAGAGAAAAACCATTACTGTGAAAACCAGAAGAAGCTATACCTAATATAACATCATCTTCTTTAACTTTACTTCCGTCTATAATATTGTCTTTTTCAACAACCCCCACACAAAAACCAGCAATATCATAGTCTCCTTCTTTGTAAAAACCTGGCATCTCAGCAGTTTCTCCTCCAATCAAAGCAGCACCAGCCTCATAACATCCATCTGCTATTCCTTTTACTATTAGAGCAGCAGTTTCACTGTTAAGTTTTCCGCATGCAAGATAATCTAAAAAGAAAATAGGTTTAGCCCCATGACAAAGCACATCATTAACACACATAGCCACAGCATCAATTCCAACAGTATCATATTTTTTTATAGTTAAAGCAATTTCTAATTTAGTGCCAACGCCATCTGTTCCAGATACCAAAACAGGGTTATTGTATTTACCAAGTTCATACATAGCTCCAAAACTTCCAATATTGTTTAATACATTATTATTCATAGTTTTAGCAACTACTTCTTTCATAAGAGATACAGCTTTGTAGCCTTCTTCTCTGCTTACACCGCTTTCTTCATAAGAAACAGACATAAAATTATTCCTTTATATATGGGAGTTAAGATGCTTTTAAGTATAACAAAAAATATTTATAGTACAAGTATAATTTTTTAAATTAATACAATTTTACTATATTAAAAATCAACTTTTACTAATTATAAATAGCTTCTCTAACTAAAAAATTATATAATACAATTATTTTTAAGTATATATAAAAAAAGAGAGACTATTATTAGCCTCTCTCAAATATTATAAATTATTAATATCACTGATTATTTTCAGCAGCAGCCTGTTGGTTATTATTGTTGTTTTTATTTAATTTTTTTATTTCAGGTGGTATTCCAACAGGAACATCAGCTATATCATTTACATCTTCATAAATTTTGTTTTGGAATCTATAATAGATAGGTCTCATTCTATAGTTATCAACATAAGAAGCAACGAAGTTAATATTTTTCATAGCATATTTAGCATAGAATACAGATAAAGAAGTATCAGCTTGTTTATTGATATAATTTCCATAATACATAGAAGCAAAATCATCTAAAGTTTTTATAAGGCTGTTATTAAATCCGCCGTATTTTGTTTTAAATCCATCTAAAGTTCTGTTGAATAAACCTGAAGACATAACAAATCCGGGATTTGCATATTCATTATCAGGGTTTCTTTGCTTATATTGTTCTAAAGCACCATCTCCTTGATATAAAGAACTTACAGCAAATAATTTATCATTATGGAAGAAGAATTTATAAACCCATTTAGTGTTTTTTCCTGCTAAAGTGCTGTCATCAGATAAATTTTCAGCAGTTATAGTCATACATTTAAACTCATCATCTAATGTGTAATTAAAATATAAAAGGCTTAAATCTCTCTTAAATAAATCAGCCATATCATTAGTAGTAAATTTTATATTAACCCATTTTAAAGTTTGAGGATTATACCAAGCTAAATCAGGATCAGGATATGAAGATATATAAAAAGTACCACTTACAGCCTGTCCTTCTGCTGTTATAAAACTATTAGACATAAGTATTTGATTTACTTCATCAGGAGATACGCCGTAAGGCACTACATCATTAAACATATAAGGTATAGTTTCATAACCATAAAGGGCAATACTCATAGATATGAACAAAAATATTGCTAGCAATTTTTTCATTTTTTCATTCTCCAAATTTTTATTATTGTAGTTTATTATACTATATTGAAGAATTAAATCAAATAAGTTATGTTTACTTTATTGCTGTTTTTAAATTTATTTATAGAAAATAAATCACATTAATTGCTATTTTTTTAAATCTTTATGATTTAATGCAGTAAAAGATTTCTTATCAATTTTTAATTTTTTTCCAACAACTTTATCATAATCTTTAGCAGGTATTCCCACACATGGTCTTAAAGTTACTAAATCTTTTTCTGTTATCACTTCATTTTTAAGCATGCTATGATTAAGATATATACCCCTCTTAGCATAAACAAGCTCTTTATTCTCTTGTTTACTCATTTTCTTCTCGGTCTTTAAAGCATCATTTCCGCCAAGCATTTTATTGGTATCTTTTAATTTAGAAATCATCTCTTTCATGGAATTGGTATCCAAACTTATTATATGGTCGCCTGATTTTTTTTCCGGAGTAATTGTAAAATGCTTTTCTATGATTTTAGCTCCAAGAGTATATGCTATAATAGGAGCATCTATACCTATAGTATGGTCAGAATAGCCTATAATATTTTTTTTGAAAAGTTTATTCATAACAACTATTCTATTTAACCTCGCATTCTCTAAAGGCGTAGGATATTCAACAGAACAATGAAGCAAAGCCACCTCATTATTTTTTAAAATATTTAATGCATTTTTTATATCTTTATTTGTGGCCAAACCAGTAGAAAGTATCACAGGTTTTTTAGTAGAAGCAATTTTTCTTAGAAGAGGAATATTATCTATATCACAAGAAGCTATTTTGTATATAGGAACATATTTATTCATATCATCTACAGCCTCAACAGAAAAAGGAGTGCTCATTAAAATGATTTTATTTTTATTGGCCTCTTTATATAGAGTTTCATACCATTCTTTTTTTAATACTATATCATCAACATTATCTAATGCATTTTCCGGCATTTTAAGTATTTTAGTATATTCTTTTTGTGCAAATAGAGTTTTTGAAGTAAAGCTTTGAAATTTTACAGCATTAGCTCCAGCTTTAGAAGCCTCTCTAATTAATTTAAGAGCATCATCTATAGAACCTTCATGATTAGAACCTGATTCTGCGATTACAAAGAAATTATTTTTTTTAATTAAGTCTTTCAATTTAAGGTTTGCCATAATAGTGTATCCCAAGAATATATTATAAATTAATTATCGAAAAGAAAAATTGATTTATTAATATAAAAAAGAAGGTGGGTTAAAAAAAAATGAGCTGGTGATGGGACTTGAACCCGCAACCGGCTGATTACAAATCAGCTGCTCTGCCAATTGAGCTACACCAGCGAAATGATTTCACCATTATACTATATAATAAAAAAAATGCAATAGCTGTTTGAAAAACATTTAATATTTTTAACAATTTATAACTTAATTAATTTTACTTTTTTATCTTTAAACAATTTATAATAATAGTAGATTTTAGTATTATTATAAATTTTATTGTATGCATTCTATAATAATTAAAATAGCTTGACTTTTTAATTATTTAAGCGATAATGTTGTTAACATATTATTTTTTATATATTTTTTTACATAATTAAAAAATAGGAGGAATTGTATTAATATGAGTTTAAATGGGAAAAAAGCTCTAATAATAGCATTATCTTTCTTTGTTATGTCTTGCGGAGGTCTTCCTACAAAAGATTATGAGAGAGTTACTGCTTTAAGAGAAACTGTAAACAAGTATACCGAAATTAAAACTTTTGCTCAAAATGATTATGATATTGCTGAGAAAGGCTATGCAGAAGCTGATATCATTATGAAGGCAGAAAATAAAGATGAGGCAGAGAAGGCTAAAGAATTACTTCTTACAGCTGAAACTAATTATAATTTAGTTTTAGATAAAGGTTTGCCGCCTTATTCTGAGATACTGAAAAAACAAACTGATGAAAATTATACTAATGCTAGTCAAATTAAAGCTAATGTTATGTATGGTGAAGAATATGCTCAGGCTGAAACAATATACAATGAAGCAAACGCTATGTATACTGCTGAAACTAAAGATTATAGAGTATTAGTAGATAAACTTTATACAGCAAAAGAAGCTTATTTAGCTTTATATAATAAAACAAAAGAACAATTTGATAAAAGTGATGAAGCTTTAACTAAAGTAAAAGAGCGTTTAGCTGAACTTGAAGCTATGGTAAAAGAGCTTGAAACTTTAGAGCAAGAGCAACAAAGCTAATATTATAAGGAGTATAAAATAAAATGAGTACTTTAATAAAAAAAATCGTAGCTTATATAGCTTTAATCTCTTTTAGTTTTAGCGTATTACCGGCTCAAACTTATGATGATGCTGCTAGGATTACTGGAGAAGCTGAGACTTTGCAAAATGACGGAGAATATCAAAAGTCTTATGATAAATCTCAAGAGGCTTCTGATTCTATAGATAAAACTACCGTATCATTATTTTATAGATTAATGAGCTTAAGAATAGCAAAAGCAAAAAATGATGCAAGCAATACTATTAACGAAATAGAGCAATTAGGTGCTTCTACTGATAATGAATTTAAAGCAAAATATGAAGAGGCTCTTAAATTTTTTGAAGAGGGTAATAATGCTGTAAATACTCTTCCTCCAGAACCTCAAACTCCTCCTACAGATGAAGAGTTTACCGCTTCTTCAAACACATTTACAACAGTATTTAATTCTTTCAATAATGCTTTAGAGTCTGCTAACAGTGTAAAAGAGGGTTATCTTAATAGAGAGAGAGCAATAGCTTCAAAATCTATTAATGATGCAAGAAGCAAATATCAGGCAGAATTAGGTAAGAGTGTAAAAGCAGGCGATGCTAATGATAAAAATATAACAGGTGCTTTAACTAAAGCTGATGAAGCACTTACTAATGATAACTTTGCAAGTGTTCAGCAGAATGTATCAGCTGCATTAGCTGGTATCAATAAAGCTATAGCAGATGCTAAGGCAAAAGCTGCTGCAGAAGCTAAGGCAAAAGCTGAAGCAGAGGCTAAAGCAAAAGCAGAAGCTGCTGCCGCTGCTAAGGCAAAGGCTGAAGCAGAGGCCAAAGCTAAAGCAGATGCAATAGCAAAAGCTAAAAAAGATATAGAAGATGCACAAAATAAATATAATAATTTGGTTAATGAGCAAGTGATAGCTAAAGGTGATGATAATGATAAAAATGTGTCAAAACTTTTAACTGATGCTAATAATGCTTTAGAAAATACTCCTCAAACTGCAAGTGATAAAGCTTTAGAAGCTTCTAAAACTATGGACGATATAGTTGCTAATGTTGGTCAGGTGAAAAAAGAAGAAGCTATTAAAAATTTAGAGCAATTAAAAGCAAGAAGAGATAGACTTATAAGCGAAGGATATCTAACAAAAGACAGCGAAGAAGAACAAAATCTATCTAAAACTATTCAAGAAGCTGAAGATGCTCTAAACAATAATGATTATACTTTGGCTGATCAAAAAATGCAGGAAGCTAATTTAGCTATGAATGCTATAGAAGAGAGAGGTCCTATTGACGGACAAGTGATACCGGGAGATATGGGCGGAAATGAAACTGGTCAAATAATTGATGCTACTACTGGTCAAGAAGTGAACACAGAAGGAAAAGTTACTGTTTTACCTCAATATTATGTTGTAGTAAGAAGAGTGCCTTTAACTGATGCTTTATGGAGAATTGCAGGATACAGCTACATATATAATAACCCTATTGAATGGTACAGAATATACGAAGCTAATAGAAATATACTCAGAGACCCTGATAACCCTGATTTAATACTTCCTGGTCAAAGATTAATAATACCTAGCCTTAATGGTGAAGAGAGAAGCGGTGATTATAATCCTGATTTAGAGTATTTGACTTATGATGAGGTTATGCAGTTAAGACAGCAAAATAATAATAATAATACTCAAACACAAGAGTAAAGATAAACTCTAAAAAATAAAAGGTCATGCATTTATATAAGCATGACCTTTTTTATTTAATAATTTTAATAATTAATTTTTTATTAAAAATCAAAATCTACTTCATTCTCAGAAATAAAATCTTCCTTCATCTTTTTTCTATATTCTATCAACTTATTTTTTATGCTATCATATTTTAATGATAACATTTCAACAGCAAGCATACCGGCATTATAAGAGTTATTTATACCAACAGTAGCAACGGTTATAGGTTTTGGCATTTGAACTATAGAAAGTAAAGCGTCCATTCCATCAAGCACACTTGCACTTATTGGAACACCTATTACAGGAAGTATAGTTTTAGAAGCTATAACTCCCGGCAGATGAGCAGCAAGACCTGCACCGGCAATGATTACCTCAAAGTTTTCTTTTTCTATCTCTTTAATAGTTTTTTCAAGGTATTCAGGAACTCTATGAGCAGATAATATAAAAGCTTTATATTCTATGCCAAACTCTTTCAAACATAAAGCGGCATTTTTCATTTTATCGATATCGCTTTTGCTTCCAAAAATAATTGCTACTTTCATACATACTCCTACAAATAAATTTATTTTCAAATAATTATAATAAAAAATGTTTTTATTGCAAATTAATTATATATTAATAAAATCCGATTACATATCCCGCCCTATTAAGTTTTTTGTATTAATTAAAACATTATAGCTTTAATTTTTTAGAATGCTAAATTAAAAAAAGCACACCCGCCCAAGATTTTATTATATTGACAAATTTATTATCCCGCACGGTGAAAA
Source organism: uncultured Brachyspira sp. (assembly GCF_934747485.1). GTDB lineage: Bacteria > Spirochaetota > Brachyspiria > Brachyspirales > Brachyspiraceae > Brachyspira. The sequence goes on from NZ_CAKVGN010000005.1 coordinate 27,288, forward strand.
TATTTAGAAATATAATTTAAATTTTAATTCCAATATAATTTATATTTTTCATTTTGCTTACCGTGCGGTGAATGAATTTTCAATTTTAAAAAAAAGCTTGGGTGGGGCTAAAATTAGAGTATTAAACAAAAAGTAAAAACAATTTAAAAATAACAGTGAATATAAAAAGTCTATAGGGTGGGGAGTGTAAATAAAATTTTTAAGTTATTAAATACTTAGAGTCCAATTTTCATCATTATGATATATCATTAGCTTTGTCATACCGCCGTCTACTGTAATATTTTGAGCATTTATAAAATTGTTATTACAAATAAACCAAGCAGTAGCTGCTATATCTGACACTTCTCCTATTTTGGCAGATGGGTGCTGAAGTATATCTTCTTTGCTAAAGTTAGATTCATTAGAAGTATTTATCCAACCGGGGCTAATTGAGTTTACGCGTACTTTATGGGATAAGCTAATAGCCATAGAATGAGTGAGGGCTATAATAGCACCCTTTGAAGCACTGTAGCTTTCACTATCTTTCTGAGACATAAAAGCTCTTGTGGAAGCTATATTTATGATGCAGGCATTTTTATTAAAGTTGTTTATTAAGTTTTTTGTTATTTGATATGCTGATGCAACTGATACTTTAAAAATTTCTAAAAAGTCATCATAGCTGCAATTACTTAATAAGCCCTTGTTTGAATAGCATGCATTATTTATTAAATAGTCAACATTGCCGTACTTTTTTATTATTTCATTTGTAAAGTTATTAATTGTTTTTTCATTGTCTATATTATCATTAATAAATAGGCATTCTCTTTTAAGTTTTTTTATTTCTTCTGCTAATTTTAATCCATTTTCTTTATCTTTATCAATAAAAGCTATGTCGCAATTATTTTTAGCAAAATGCAATGCTATTTCTTTTCCTATGCCATTTGAAGCACCTGTTATAACGCAAACTTTATTTTTCATTTTTTATAACCTCTAAATTTATTTATATAGTTATTTCTATTCTATTGTTTTCACTGTCAAGCACAACACTCTCATAATATCCATCGCCTGTGGTTCTTGGATATGATGCAATTTTAAAACCGTCTTGTTCTAATTCTTTTGTAAGGCTATCAACTTTTTCTTTGCTTCCCACTGATATTGATATATGAGCAAAACCGTATATTTCATCATTAGTATTTCTTTCTTTTATATCTTTTCTAGTCATAATTTCTAATCTGCAATTATCTTCAAATGTGAGAAAGTATGATTCAAAACCTTTTTTTTCATTAACGTATTTATCATTGCATTTACAGTTAAAATATTTAATATAAAAGTTTTTAATGTTCTCCAAATCTTTTATCCAAACGGCAACATGAGATATTTTCATTTTATAACCTCATAACATTTTTATAATATTATAACATTAATAATTATAAACTATAAAAATAAATATTCAAAAATAATAAAAAAACATAAATTAACAGTTACAATTATTATTTAAATATTATATATTAGACCAATAATAATATTACATATAATAGGTTATGGAGTTATCTTATGATTAAACTTATAGGCATATTAGTTATAATAGTAGGCTTTGCTTTGAAGTTAGATACTATAAGCATAGTTTTACTTGCTGGAATAATAACAGGTATTGTTTCTGGAATGGGCATTATTGAAATATTATCATTTTTGGGCAATGCATTTGTTGCTAACAGATTTGCCACATTATTAGTTTTAACTTTAGCTACTATAGGCATATTAGAGAGAAATGGCTTAAGAGAAAGAGCTACAAAATGTATTATGGGTATAAGAGGGGCTACTTGCGGCAAGATATTAAGTCTTTATGTAATTATAAGAACTATTGCATCAGCATTATCTCTTAGAATAGGAGGGCATGTTAATTTTATAAGACCTTTAATTTACCCTATGGCAAGGGGTGCTTTAGAGAAATACGGTATTTATGATAAGCAATTAGATGAGAAAGTGAAGGCAATATCAAACAGCGTTGAAAACTATGGAAACTTTTTTGGGCAGAATGTTTTTATAGCATCTGCTGGGGTACTGTTAGTGTTAAGCACTTTGCAAGAATTAGGAATAAAGAATGTAGATGCATATTCTATAGCTATTTCAAGCATACCAATGGCAATAGTTGCTATGATAGTTTCTGTAATAAGAAATTATTTATTTGATTTGAAATTAAAAAAATTAATAGATTCATTAAAAGAAAATAAAAATTAATGAGTATAATTTTATGGAGAATATAATTTATGGTAAATAATCTTTTAGAAGTTTTATATATAATTTCTGGAATCATAATATTAGTATGCGGTATATATGCATATAAAAACAAAGAAAATAAAAAAAGAATAGGAAGTGCATTATTTTGGATAATATTGGGGTTTATATTTATTTTTGGTAAAGTTATTCCTTCGTTTGTTGTGGGGATTCTTTTGATAGTGTTAGCATTATTAACTGCTACAAAAAATGTGTCATTACAATCTTTACAACCTGTGTCTGATGCATACAGAGAGGAAAAAGAAAAGCTATTTAAAAACTTACTTTTTATACCAGCTATATCAATAGGCTTAATAGCATTTTTGGTTGCACAATTTACAAAATTAGGCGGATTAATAGGCTTAGGTATAGGAGCAATGACATCATTAATTTTATGTATTATAATTACAAAAGAAAAAGCTTCAACTGTTCCTTATGAATCATCAAGAATGCTTCAGCAGATGGGGCCAAGCGTTATACTTCCGCAGTTATTAGCTTCATTAGGAGGATTATTTGCAGAGGCTGGAGTTGGTGAGATAGTAGCAAATATAATGAAAGGCGTTATACCTGCAGATAATAAACTTTTTGGGGTTATTGGTTATTGCGTATCTATGGCTGTATTTACTATAGTGATGGGAAATGCCTTTGCTGCTTTCGCTGTAATAACTGCTGGAATAGGAATACCTTTTGTTATTGGTTTGGGAGGAGATCCGAATATTGTTTCTGCTTTAGGTTTAACTGCAGGTTTTTGCGGCACATTAATGACACCTATGGCTGCCAATTTTAATATGATACCTGCTTCTATATTGGAAATGGAAAATAAGAACGGCGTTATATTAGAACAAATACCAGTAGCTTTAATACTTCTTGTAATAAACACAACTATAATGTATTTATTTGCTTTTAGATAAAAAATTATTATTAAAGAAATTATTAAAATTGTTAAAACTATTTTTATAAAAGGAGCTAATAAAATGAAAGTATTAATAACAGGATTTGACCCATTTGATAAAGAAAAAGTTAATCCTTCATGGGAGGCAGTTAATAGCTTGCCGAACAACATAGAAGGCAATGAAATAATAAAATTACAGCTTCCAACAGTATTTAAAAAATCTGCAGAAAAACTTTTTGAAAATATAAAAAATCTTAAACCTGATGTAGTTATATGCGTAGGTCAAGCAGGCGGAAGATATGAGATATCATTAGAAAGAGTAGCTATAAATATAGATGATGCAAGAATAAAAGACAATGAAGGAAATCAGCCTATAGATGAATCAATATTCAGTGACGGTGAAAATGCTTATTTTTCTACACTTCCTATAAAAGCTATTAGAGATGAATTAAAAAATATCCCTATACCAGCAGCAGTATCAAACACAGCGGGGACTTTTGTATGCAATCATATAATGTATTCTTTGTTATATTATATAAATAAAAATAATTTAAATATCAAAGGCGGATTTATACATGTTCCTTATATAATAGAGCAAATACTTGATAAGCCTAATACAGCCTATATGCCAAAAGAAATGATAGTAAAAGCTCTTGAAACAGTTATAAAAACTACAGTAAATAATAATTAATAAAAAATTGTAATATGACTTGCTGGAAAATATATTAATAATTATTTTTATTTATTTTTGCAGGCAAGTCATTCTTAAAAATTAATATTTTCAAATCTATTTTTATAAAAATAAATTTATATTGATTTTGTATAAAATAATAATATAATAAACAAAAATCTGTTTTTCTAAAGAATTTATATGAAAAAAATTATCAAAAATGAACTTCAAAATTGGAAAGCTATAGAAGTGATATGGATTATAATAGCATGCAGTATAATATTATCGCTTTCTATATATTGGAAGGAAAATATTATTGGAATAGTATCATCAATAAGCGGTATATTATGTGTTATACTTACGGGAAAAGGAAAATTATCTTCGTATGTGTTTGGAATGATTAATACTATTCTTTATTCTATTATAGCTTTTAGTGCAAAATACTATGGTGAGTTTATGCTCAATGTATTCTACTATATACCTATGAACATAGTTGGTTTTGTGCTATGGAGCAGAAATATGAATAATGAAAATCAAGAGGTAATAAAAACAAAATTAAATAATAAATATAAAATTATAATATTTGGTTTTTCTTTTATATCAATATTTATTTATGGGTTTATACTAAAAAAATTAGGAGGTTCTCTTCCTTTTGTTGATAGTGCAAGTACAGTGTTTGCCGTAACTGCACAAATACTATGCGTAAAAAGATGTACTGAACAATGGATAATGTGGATATTAGTAAACATTTTAAATATTTCTATATGGTATATTAATTTTGCAAGCGGGGGGGACAATATAGCTACTTTGCTTATGTGGAGTGTTTATTTAGTTAATGCGGTGTTTATGTTTGTTAAGTGGTATAGAGAGTCAAATAATAAAAATCAGCAGATAAACTAAAAAATAATTCGGAGGCTTTATGTATAATATAGGAATGTACGGCGGTTCTTTTAATCCTCTTCATCTTGGGCATGTAAGATGCATAATAGAAGCTGCTAATCAATGTAAAAAGCTTTATATTGTTTTAGCTGTTGGAAATAATAGAAATGAAATTGACAAAAAAGTAAGATACCGTTGGCTTTATCAATTAACAAAGCATATTGGAAATGTAAAGATTATATTTATAGAAGATAATGCAAACACAAAAGAAGAATATACTGAAGATTTATGGGAAGAGGATTCTGTAAAGATAAAAAATGCTATAGGCAAAAAAATTGACGCAGTATTTTGCGGAGATGATTATAAAAATAAAGATTCTTTTTATACAAGATATTATAAAGATTCAGAGTTAATATTTATAGAAAGAGATGAAATAAGCTCTTCAAAGATTAGAGAGAATGTTTATAAGTATTGGGATTATTTGCCTAATATAGTAAAGCCATATTATACAAAAAAGGTTTTGCTTTTAGGAAGCGAAAGCACAGGAAAGTCAACTCTCACAATTAATTTAGCAAATTATTATAATACCAATTATATAGAAGAGGCAGGAAGAGAGTTATCAGAAAAGTCTGGAACTGATTTGCTTATGCTTTCAGAAGATTTTACAGAGATACTTCTTACTCATAAATTAAATGAAATAAAAGCAATAGAGCATAGCAATAAAATATTATTTGTAGATACTGATGCAATAATTACAAACTTTTATATGCATTTTTTGGAAGATGAAAATATTATTGATAATGAAAGACTTGCAAAGGCAATTATACATATAAACAAATATGATGCTATATTATTTTTAGAGCCTGATGTTGATTTTGTTCAAGACGGTGACAGAAGCGAAGTTATAAAAAATGACAGAATAAAATATAGTAATAAAATAAAAGATATACTTAACAATATGAATATAAAATATTATTCTATAAGCGGAGATTATCAAAAAAGATTTAAAGAAGCTGTTTCTATTGTAGATAGTGTTCTTCAAAAACACTTTTAATATAATAAAAATATCTTTATAAAACTAATGATATAATATATAATCTATTAATATAAAAACTCAATTTTAAATAACAATGAGGTATATTCAATGAACTATCGTATCTTTATAGAGAAAAAAGAAGGCTTTGATTTAGAGGCTAAGAGATTAGAAAGTCAATTAAAAGAGAATTTTCAAATTAAAAGCAGTGTAAGACTTCTTAACGTTTATGACATTTTTAATATAGATGAAAGTAAATTAGCTAATTCTATTAATGTAATATTTTCAGAGCCTCCTACAGATAGGATAGTTGAACAAAAAGACTTTGAGAGTTTAAAACATTTTGCAGTTGAATATTTGCCCGGACAATTTGACCAGAGGGCTGATTCTGCATTGCAGTGTTTGAAGCTTATTTATAATGATATAGAAGAAGTAACTATAGTAAGCGGGAAGGTGATAGTTTTTGACGGAAATATAGGTAATATAGATGATACTGTAATAGAGAAAATAAAAAAGTTCTATATTAACCCTGTAGAAAGCAGAGAAAAAGATTTAAGCAAATTAGAAATAGAGTCACATCAAAAAGCTGATGATATTAAAGACGTAGAAAACTTTATTAATTTAAATATAGATGAACTTCATAAATATAGAGATAATCTTGATTTGGCAATGACCTATAAAGATATAGAGTTTGTGCAGAATTATTTCAAAAATGAAGAGAAAAGAAACCCAACAGAAACAGAAATAAAAGTTCTTGATACATATTGGTCTGACCATTGCAGGCATACTACATTTATGACAAAGATTAATGATGTGAAATTAGAAAATGATAAGAGCAATTTTTCAGAAGTGATACTTAATGTCATTAACAGATATTACAGCATGAGAAAGGAGCTTTACGGTGAAGATGTTGACAGTAAAAGAGATATTAATTTAATGGACATGGCAACAGTATCAGCAAAATACATAAAAAAGAAAGGAAAGCTTGAAGATTTAGAGATTTCTGATGAGATAAATGCATGCTCTATTTACATAGATGTTGATGCTGTTGATGAGAATGGAAAAAACAAAATAGAAAAATATTTATTGATGTTTAAAAACGAAACTCATAATCACCCTACAGAGATTGAACCTTTTGGGGGTGCTTCTACATGTTTGGGCGGAGCTATAAGAGACCCGCTTTCTGGAAGAAGCTATGTATATCAGGCAATAAGGGTTACAGGAAGTGCTAATCCGTTAGAGAAATTGGAAGACACTTTAGCAGGAAAACTTCCTCAAAAGAAAATTACTACAACTGCAGCAGCAGGATATTCTTCTTATGGTAACCAAATAGGGCTTACAACTTGTTTAGTTAATGAGATATATGATGAAGGATATAAAGCAAAGAGGCTTGAAGTAGGTGCTGTTGTGGGAGCTGTTCCTGTGGATTATGTACGCAGAGAAAAGCCAAAAGCAGGAGATATAGTTATTGTGCTTGGCGGAAGAACAGGAAGAGACGGATGCGGAGGAGCTACTGGTTCATCAAAAAGCCACACTGATACATCATTAAGACTTTGCGGTGCCGAAGTACAGAAAGGTAATGCACCAGAAGAGAGAAAGATTCAAAGACTTTTCAGAAATAAAGAGGTTACAAAATTAATAAAGAAATGTAATGATTTCGGTGCGGGCGGTGTTTCTGTTGCTATTGGTGAATTATCAGATGGAATTGACATTAACCTTGATGTGTTGCCTGTTAAATATTTAGGATTAAATGGCACTGAACTTGCAATATCAGAATCACAAGAGAGAATGGCTGTTGTTGTTGAAAGTAAGGATGCAGATAATTTTATAAAACTTGCAAACAAAGAAAATATTGAAGCTACAAAAGTTGCTGTTATAACAAACACTAACAGACTTGTAATGTATTTGAAAGGCAAAAAGATTGTAGATATAAGCCGTAAATTTTTAGACACTAACGGAGCTAAACAAGAGACTAATGCTATACTTAAAGACATTAACTTTGACAATAATCCATTTAACACAAAAAATGCATGCTCTTTAACATCGCATTGGTTTAATATGGCAGAAGATTTAAATATTGCTTCTCAAAAGGGTCTTATAGAAATGTTTGACTCATCAATAGGAGCAACAACTGTACTTATGCCTTTCGGCGGAAAGTATCAAATGACTCCAAGCGATGTAAGCATTCAAAAAATACCAATATTTGATAACAATGCAAAACAAATAAATACGGCTTCAGCTATATCTTGGGGTTATAATCCTTCTATAATGAAATGGTCAGAGTTTCATGGAGGAATATACTCTGTAATAGAATCAATGTCAAAACTTGTTTCTATTGGTGCTGATTACAAAAAGATAAGATTATCATTCCAAGAGTATTTTGAGAAATTAGGAAGCGATGCTAAAAAATGGGGTAAAGTTTATTCTGCATTGCTCGGCACAATATATGCTCAGACTGAATTTGATATACCTGCTATAGGCGGAAAAGACTCTATGAGCGGTACTTTTAATAATATATCAGTGCCTTCAACTTTGATATCATTTGCAGTATCAACTGTTGACAGCAGAGATGTTATATCTCCAGAGTTCAAATCTGCTAATAATTATGTGTATTTAATAAAGCATAATATGCTTGATAACTATATGCCTAATGTTGCCGAAATAAAAGAGAATTTTGACTTCATACATAAAAATATAAAAGACAAAAAAATATTATCAGCTTACACTATCAAATTCGGAGGCATTGCTGAAGCTCTAACAAAAATGTCTTTCGGTAATAGAATAGGCGTTGATATAAAAGATGAGCTTTATTTCTTTAATTTAATGCCTGCTTCATTTATAGTAGAAACTAAAGAAGAGTTAAATTATAAAAATGCTATACTCATAGGCAAAACTATTAATGAATACAAAATAAAAGTATGCGGTGAAATAGTGGATTTAGAAGAGGCAGAAAAATTATGGCTTGATAAATTATCATCAGTATTCCCTTATAAAACTTATGAAGATATAGAAACTTACAAGTTAGCCGAATACAAAAGAGAAGCACCATTTATATGCAAAAATAAAACTGCTAATCCTAATGTTTTAATAGCGGCATTCTTAGGAACTAACTGCGAATATGACACTCAAAAAGCTTTCTCTGATGCTGGAGCAAACACTGATATTTTTGTATTTAGAAATATAAAGCTGGAATATATAAAAGAATCAATCGAAGAGATGTCTAAAAAAATAGATAATTCACAGATATTTATGATACCCGGAGGTTTCAGTGCGGCAGATGAGCCTGACGGTTCTGGAAAGTTTATTTCTGCAATACTTACAAATGAAAAAATAAAAACTTCTATACATAAACTGTTAGAACGTGATGGGCTTGTTTTGGGTATATGTAACGGTTTTCAGGCATTAATAAAATCAGGGCTTCTTCCTTATGGAAAAATAGGAAACATTACAGAGAAATCTCCTACTCTTACATTCAATAAAATAGGCAGGCATATTTCTCAAATGGTAACAACAAAGGTAGTGTCAAACAATTCTCCTTGGCTATATAACATACCTTTAGGAAGCGAGTTAGTTGTTCCTGTTTCTCATGGCGAAGGAAGATTCTTTGCAGATGACGATATAATAAAAGAGTTAATAAAAAAAGGTCAGGTTGCTACTCAGTATGTAAACTTTGAATCAAAGCCTACTAATGAGTTTAGATTTAATCCTAATGGTTCTGCTTATGCTATTGAGGGCATACTTTCAGAAGATGGAAAAGTTTTTGGTAAGATGGGGCATAGTGAAAGATACGGAAACAATCTATACAAAAATATCATCACAAAAGATATTTACAACATATTTGAAAATGGTGTGAATTATTTTAAGTAAAAAATATCTTTCAAATAAAGAAAATAGAATGAAAAGTTTTTGAACAATATTTTTGAATCATAAAGATAAAATTATTTTTACAAATTTATATTTTAGGATATATAATGAATATTTCAAAAGAAAAAATAAAATTAATAGCTTGCGATTTAGACGGCACTTTGCTTAATGATAAAAAAGAAATAGGAAATTACACTAAAGAAATACTAAATAAACTTATTAATGATTATAAAATAGAACTTATATTATCAAGCGGAAGAGGGTTTGACGGAGTAAAAAAGTATAATGATGTTTTAGGAAATAATAATTATTCTATTATTATGAACGGCTCTAATATTGTAGATAATAATGGTAAAATTCTATACAGAAAAAGTCTTGAAGAGGATATTTCAAAAATTGTTATTAAATTAGCTGAAAAATATGATGTATGTGTGCATTTTTTTAATGATTTACAATATACAGTATCAAGAGATGATTTTTATATTAAGTCATATATACAAATTGAAAAGACAAGAGAAATTACTGTTGGTATAGAAAATATTAAATATTATAAATTTGATAAAATAATTATTTTTGGAGAGAGAGAAACTTTAAATAAATTAAAAATAGATATAGATTCCAATTTAGATGTTAATTGTTGTTTTTCAGGTGATACTCTTTTAGAGGTAATGTGTAAAGGTGTAAGTAAGGGTAATGCTTTAAAATGGATTTGCGATAATAAAGGAATAAGTTTTGATAATATTGTAGCTTTCGGAGATAATTTTAATGATATAGAGATGATTGAATATGCGGGTGTTGGTGTTGCTATGTATAATGCCGAAGATGAATTAAAACAAAAAGCGGATTATATTGCTCTTTCAAACAATGAAGAAGGAGTGGGTAAGTTTTTGAAAGATATTTTTGAATTATAAACATTGAGGGTTAGTAATTTCAAATCTTTCGTCAATATTTTTCTCTCCCCATTCACACATAGCTTCTAATATTTTTGATAGTGATTTGCCTTTTTTGGTTATAATATATTCTACTTTTGGAGGAACTTCTGCATACACTTTTCTGTTTATAAGCCCATCTTCTTCTAATTCTCTAAGCTGATTAGTTAAAGTTCTTTGAGATATAGGTTTCATATATCTAAGCATTTCATTAAATCTTTTTGTTTTATTTTCTATAAGATAATTTAGTATAAGAGGTTTGTATTTACCTCCTATCATATAAAGTGTAACTCCTATTTCTGATGCTACTTTTATTTTTTTCATATAATTATCCTAATTAATTGATAGTGAAATAAATGTTACTTAATAACAATTATTTCCGTTCTTGTTTAACAAATTTATTAATATATTATAAGGCATAATGATTTTTTATAAAGGAGTTTTTCGTTATGAAAAAATTAGTAGTTATTACTGGTGCTAGTTCTGGAATAGGAATGGAAACAGCAAAAAAATTCTCAGCAAATGGACATCCTACGCTTTTAATATCAAGACGTAAAGAAATAATGGAAAGTTTAAATTTAAAAGATTCAATAAGTGTAAAAGCAGATGTTACAAATTTAGAAGAAGTAAGAGCAGGAATAAAAATGGCTGAAGATAAATATGGAAAAACTGATTTGCTTGTAAACTGTGCCGGAGTAATGCTTCTTGGAAATATTGATAAACAAAGCTATGAAGAATGGAAAAATATGATAGATGTTAATATAAACGGAATATTAACAACTACAAATATAATACTTCCAGATATGATAAAAAGAAATGAAGGCACTATTATAAATATAAGTTCAATAGCAGGAAGAAAAACATTTAAAAATCATGGAGTATATTGCGGAAGCAAATTTGCTGTGCATGCTATAACTGAAAGTATTAGAGAAGAAGTGGCTGATAAAAATGTAAGGGTTATAGTGTTAGCACCCGGAGTTGTGGAAACTCATCTTTTAGAACATACAACAGATGAAAATATAAAAGCTGATTATATTGAATGGAAAAAAAGTATAGGAAATGGTTTAAATGCTTCTGATATAGTTAATTGTATAGAATTCGCTTATAATATGCCTCAAGATATATGCGTAAGAGAATTAGTTATAGCAAAAACAAAACAAATAGACTGATAAAAATTAAGCCATAGTATATTTTTTAAACTATGGCTTTTTAATTTACAAATAAAATTTTTTTATTAATATAAACTTATCTAAAAAAACTTATATATATAAAAACTAAATATTTTGTGCCGTAAAACAAAACTTTAATAATATTTAAAAACTGCATAATAATATTTGACAAAAATAAATTTCTCTATTACTATTAGTTAATTGCTGTTTTCACTATAGCAAAAAGGAATCGTTTATGATAGACCATAAAATCAATTTATTAGAAAAAAAAATAAACTCAGAATTAAATAGGTTAAATAAAAAGTCAGAAGAGATAGAGATATTAAAATCAAGTATTATAAACAATCTAAATAAAAATCTAAAAGAATTAAAAAATAAAAAATTAAAAAAATTAAGAGAAGAGAAAAAATTAATATATGATAATTTATTAGAATTAAAAAAAGAGTTTTCAGAAATAAAAAAAGAGTACAAAAAAGCTAATAAAAAAACATCAGATAAAAAAGAAAATATCATAACTTATAAAACAATCACATCACAAAGAGTTCTTACTCTTATGGCAGAATATAATAGAAAAGCAAATAGAATGCTTATAAATATTTTTAGAGATATACAAAAAATTAATGAATCAGATTTATACAAAGAAACAAGAAGCTATTTTAAATCATTAATAAATACTTTCACTCATATTATAAAAACAGATATATATTTCTTTTCTATTTTAAGAAAGTATTCAAGCAAAAAAATAATAGCAAATGAAGAGATATTAACATACCTTAATGATAATTTTTTATTCAATAAACCAATAGATGCCAATTTAGACACTTTATTTGACACAAGAAAAAAATTAGATGATATAATAATAGATATAATAAATAGTATAGATGATTATAATGTAATAATAAAAATAGATTTCGCTGACGACACAGTAAAAAAGCCAATCTATCATATAATAATGCATGAATTAAATCATAATACTCATCATAGAGGAGAAATATCTGCTATGCTTGATATGATGGGGTATGTAAATGATTATTCTAATTTAATTACTATAATTTAATTTTATTAGCGGTTGTATAAGATTATGTTTTTAGAAGATTGTGAGATAGTAGAAAACAAAAAAATAGCAGAGGATAAATATATTCTCAAAGTAAAATCAAAAGAGGCTTTCAAGCATATTAAGGCTGGTCAATTTTTTATGCTAAAAAGCAGCACATATTTAAGAAGACCTATAAGTGTTCATTATGTTTCTAATGATATGGTAGAGTTTTATTATCAGGTAAAAGGCGAAGGCACAAAATATTTATCTAACTTAAAAGAAAAAGTTAATATACAAGGACCTTTGGGTAATGGTTTTGATACCAATATTAATAATAAAAAAGTACTTATAGCGGCAGGCGGAATGGGTATTGCTCCTATAAAGCTATTAATAGAAAAATTAGTAAACAATAATAATAACATCACTCTTGTAATGGGGGCAGCAAATAAAGACGCCCTCAATATAATGGAGAGATTTAATACTGATAATATTAGCTTACATATAGTTACAGATGACGGTTCTGTTGGTGATAAATGTAATGCTGTAGAGAAGACAAACGAAATAATAAAAAAAGAAAAGTTTGATATAATATACACTTGCGGCCCTACGATTATGATGAATGGAATAATAAAAATAGCATTAGCAAACAACATATTATGCTATGCTTCTCTTGAGAGGAGAATGGCTTGCGGAGTTAATGCTTGTTTGGGATGCAATGTTGAAGTTAGTTATGACAATAAAACTGTAGTATTAAAAAAGGCCTGCTCTGACGGACCTATATTTGACGCTAAATATTTATGGATTAAAAATGAATAATAACAGACTTAATATTAATTTTTTAGGTAAAGAATTAAAAACCCCAGTGATAACTTCATCTGGCTGTTTTGGTTTTGGTGAAGAATATAATGATTATTTTGACGTTAATGAACTTGGTGCTGTAAACTTAAAGGGTATAACATTAAATAAGAGAGACGGCAACAGTGGGGTTCGCATTGCAGAAACACCAAGCGGCATGATTAATTGTATAGGCTTAGAAAATCCCGGAATAGAATATTTTAGAGATGAGATTATAAAAAACATAAAATACTCAACACCTATTATTTTAAATATAAATGGAAGCACATTAGAAGAGTATGTTAAAGTGGCAGAGATTGCTAATGAGATAGATAGAGTTGATTTTATAGAGCTTAATATATCTTGCCCTAATGTAAAAAATGGAGGCATGGCTTTTGGGGCAAGCTGTGAAAGTGCTGAGAAAACTACAAAAGAAGTAAAAAAAGTATTAACGAAAAAGCCTTTAATAGTAAAATTATCTCCGAATGTTACTGATATTGTGAGTATTGCAAAATCTGTAGAGTATGCTGGTGCGGATAGTGTTTCTTTAGTCAATACTTTTTTAGCTATGAAGATAGATATAAAAACAAAAAAACCATTATTAGGCAATATTTTTGGAGGGCTTTCAGGTGCTGCTATAATGCCCATTGCTTTGAGAATGGTTTATCAGGTTTACAAGGCTATTAATATACCTATAGTTGGAATGGGAGGCATTCAAAAATATGAAGATGCTTTAGAGTTTATAATGGCTGGAGCATCAATAGTTTCTATAGGCTCTGGTATATTTTCTAATCCAACACTCCCTATAGAAATAATAAAACAAATAAACAATTATCTTGAAGAAAATAATATAAACAATATAAAAGATTTAATAGGAGTAGCACATTTATGATGATAGCAGATAACAATCCAAAAGACAGACTTATAGTGGCATTAGATTTTAATTCTATGTCTGAGGCAGTAGCTTTAATAGATGAGCTTGGCGATGAGGCTGTATTTTATAAAGTGGGGCTTGAATTATTTTTATATACTAAAGGCGAGATAATAGAGTATTTGGCTAATAAAAATAAAAAAGTTTTTTTAGATTTGAAATTTCATGATATACCAAATACAACAGCTATGGCTTCACTTTTTGCTGCTAAACAGAATGTGTTTATGTTTAATGTGCATACGAGCGGCGGAAAGAAGATGATGGAAAAAACTGTTGAGGAGATAAAAAAACTAAACAAAGAAAACTTAATAATAGGTGTAACAGTTTTAACTAGTCTTTCAGAAAATGATGTAAAGAATATGTTCACTTCAAATATAGCATTAAAAGATTTGGCTGTTAATTGGGCGAAACTAGGAAAAGAGGCTGGACTTGACGGAGTTGTATGCTCGCCGAGAGAGGCTGCTATCATCAAAAAAGAATGCGGGGAAAGATTTAGAACAGTGTGTCCGGGAGTGCGTCCTAAATGGGCTAGCGTTGATGACCAAGAAAGGATTATGACGCCAAAAGAAGCTATAGAAAACGGATGCGATTATCTTGTAGTTGGACGTCCTATCACAAGAAGCGAAGACAGAGTTAAAGCTTGCAGAATGGTTGTAGAAGAGATTGCTGAGGGCATGGAAAACAATAAAAAAAGCAAGGCTCAAAAAATTGCTGTTGCTTTGCTTTCATCTCAAGCTGTTAAACTTAATGTTAAAGAGCCTTTTACTTTTGTATCTGGAATAAAAAGTCCTATATATTGCGATAACAGATATGTAATAGGTTTCCCTGAATATAGAAAAGTGATAGTTGAATCTTTTGTAAATATATTAAAATTAAAAGATTTTGATATAGTAGCCGGCACTGCAACAGCTGGCATACCTTGGGCATCTTTTATAGCATATGAACTTGATAAACCTATGTGTTATATTAGAGCAGAAAAAAAAGAACATGGCAGAGGAAAACAGATAGAAGGTGCAGATTGTAATGGCAAGAGATTAATACTTATAGAAGATTTAATTTCTACAGGCGGAAGTTCTATAAAAGCATTTGAGGCAGCTAAGGCAGAAGGAGCTATTGGTCTTGAAATTATTTCAATATTTTCTTATGAGTTTGAAAAGGCTAAGAAGAACTTTGAGGAAGCAAATATAAAATTCTCTTCTCTTTCTAATTTCTCTTCGTTAATGGAAATAGCAAAAGATGAAAAATATATAAGCGAAGAAGAATTAAAGAAAGCTTTAGAGTGGAATAAAGACCCAGAAAACTGGAATGTTTGATAATAATTTTATAAAAAACACCGCACGGTAACCGAATTTTAAAGTATAAATTTTATTAACAATTTCAATAAAACAAAAAACTAATATCGGCTAACCGTGCGTCAATAAATATTCTAAACTTAATAAATTTTATTTTTTATCAACTTTTCCCGTGGCTCGCACCCACAGGCACTTCCTTCGGTCGCTGTGCAGACTTCGCCAAAGTTGCAAAAGCACCTATTAGTTTTTTATAAAATTTATACTTATATATAAAAATATTTTATTATGTATATAAAATATAGATATTATTTTATATATTCTAAATATACAAAGCTAAAACACTTGCACTTTTTGGTTCTTTTGACGAAGTCCGCACAGCGAGCTGCGGGAAAAAGAACAACAAAAAAATTGACAAACTTAAAAATTGTTAGTATATACAATTTATAAAGTATATTACAATCCGCTATAAATTATTTTTAACTTTTATACCAAGAAGGAGGATTACTTTCTATAGGCGAATTTGAAAAAGCATATTTCATATTAACATTTTCTCCTAATTTCCAAGATTCTAAATCCTGATTGAAATTAATACAGTTATCAAATAAAAATGATATATATTTAATATTAGACATATTCCATTTATCTAAAGGCTGATTGAAATTTGAAGCCCATTGAAACATTGAGGTTATAGATTCAGCATTACTCATATTCCAATCATTTAAAGGCTGATTAAAACTTTTTGCATACCTAAACATAGCATCTGCATATTTTAATTTGCTTATATTCCATTTAGAAATATCATGATTAAAAGAATATGCACTTTCAAACATAAAGCTCATAATTTCTACATTACTAACATTCCAATTACTTAAATCATTATTAAAAATAATACAATGTGAAAACATAAAATTCATATATTTCACATTAGATACATTCCAATTTTCTATATTATGATTAAAATATACAGCTCCTTTAAACATATTATGCATATCTTTAACATTTGAAGTATCCCAAGTTTCAATACCGTCAAATTTTTTAACTTTTGAATTTTGAAATAATCCTGACATATCAATTATTAAGCTAGTATCTATTTTATCATATTTTACTTTTTCTTTTATTAGTTTTAATAATTCTATTTTATTTTTAGATTTATGTTTTTCACTATTCCTTAATTCTATTTTTTTAGATTTTTTATATTCTAAAATAATACTCCCTTTATTTTCAATTAGTTCATTTAATTCATCATAATAAGTATTTTCAAGTTTCTTTATAAAATCTTTAAATTTATTATATTTCAAAACTTCTTTATAAACTTCTTTTATATTGCAGTTTTCAAGCATAGCTAAAAGTTTTTTTCTATTATTTCCTTTAGATAAAAAATAAATATTTAATATAGATTTAACATTCTTAAAAGAAGAAGCACCAGAAAAAATATCATTGGTAAAGCAAGCCTCATTAATAATCCAATTTTCTATAGATTTATTAAAACTTTCAGCACCGCTAAACATATATGACATATAAATTGCACTAAAAACATTCCAGCTTCCAATATCCTGATTAAAACTTTTTGCATTAAAAAACATATAGTTCATATATAAAACATTAGAAGTATCCCAATTATTTAAAGGCTGATTAAAATTATAAGCATTCTCAAACATACCAATCATTTTTTCTGTTTTACTTACATTCCAAGTATTTATATTTTGATTAAAGTTTTTAGCGTTATAAAACATAAAACTCATATCTGTTACATTTGAAGTATCCCATTTGTCTAATGGCTGATTAAAAAGTTCACAACCGCAAAACATATATTCCATATTAATGACTTTAGATACATTCCAACCATTCAAAGGCTGATTGAATTTTTTACAATTATCAAACATTCTAAACATATCCTCAACATTTGAAACATCCCATTTATCTAAAGGCTGATTAAATTTTTTAGCACTCGAAAACATACCTGACATATTAGTAACTTTTGAAACATTCCAATTATTTATATTACTATTGAAATTAACAGCATCAAAAAACATATATGACATATTTTCTACATTTGAAACGTCCCAACATTCTATGCCTTTAAAATTTTTCCTTGAACTTTCATGAAAAATATTGCTCATATCATTAATTAAACTTGTATCAATATCGCCTAAATATATATTTTCATCTTTTACTAATTCTTTTAATTCATCCTTTGTCTGAGGTTTATATTTTTTCATTGTTTAGTCCTTTTTTATATTCCTTTAAAATATTTTCTTTATTTTCAATCAATTCCTTTAATTCTTCATAATAAATATTTTCTAATTTCTTTATAAAATCTTTTAATTTATTATATTTCAAAACTTCTTTATACACTTCTTTTATATCGCAGTTTTCAAGCATAGAAAGCAATTGTTTTTTATAATTACCTTTAGCAATAAAATAAATTTTCAATATTGATTTTATATCATTATAAGAACTTGAAAAAATATCTTTAATATAACAAGATTTATTAATAGTCCAATTTTCTATTGACTGATTAAAACTTTCAGCACCGCTAAACATATATGACATACTAATTGCACTAAAAACATTCCAGTTTCCAATATCTTGATTAAAATTCTTAGCATTAAAAAACATACGGATCATATATAAAACATTAGAAGTATCCCATTTATCAAGCGGTTGATTAAAATTATAAGCATTTTCAAACATACTATACATTTTAATAACATTACCTACATTCCAAGTATTTATATTTTGATTAAAGTTTTTAGCGTTATAAAACATAAATTTCATATTTACTACATTTGAGGTATCCCATTTGTCTAATGGCTGATTAAAACTTTCAGCACCGCAAAACATACTACTCATATTTTTTACGTTTGAAACATTCCAATTATTGATATCCTGATTAAAGCTTTTAGCTCCCTCAAACATACCAATCATTTTTTCTGTTTTACTTACATTCCAATTATTAAGAGGCTGATTAAAATTATAAGCCCCTGCAAACATACTCTGCATATTTTCAACATTAGAAGTGTCCCAATTATTTAAAGTTTGATTGAAATTTACAGCTGCAGAAAACATACACATCATACTAAGAACATTAGAAGTATTCCATTTGTCCAAAGACTGATTAAAACTTTCAGCTTTAGAAAACATAAACTCCATATCTTTTACATTAGAAACGTCCCAATTATTTAATGGCTGATTAAAAAGTTTACAACCGCAAAACATACATTTCATATTAATGACTTTAGATACATTCCAATCATTTAAAGGCTGATTGAATTTTTTACAATTATAAAACATTCTAGACATATCCTCAACATTTGAAACATCCCATTTATCTAAAAGCTGATTAAATTTCTCCGCAAGGCAGAACATATTACTCATATTCTTAACTTTGGATACATTCCAATTAGATATATCATGATTAAAGCTTTTAGCACTGAAAAACATAAAACTCATATCTTTAACATTAGAAGTGTCCCAAGTTTCAATACCGCTGAAATTTCTTAGCATAGAATCTTTAAATAAGCCTGACATATCTGTTATTAGGCTTGTATCTATTTTATTAAATTTTGTCTTTTTTTCTATCAAATCCATCAATTCATCTTTTGTTTGAGGCTTGTATTTCATTATTATGTTTCCTTACTGTTTTTTATGATTCTATATTTTTTTATATATTTTTAAATTTTAAAACTATATAACAAATAAATTTTGTATAAAATTTTTAATACAATGATAAAGTTTAATTATTGTATGGTATTTCAATTATAATATTTGTCTTTTTGCAACTTTTGCGAAGTCCGCACAGCGAGCTGCGGGAAGAAGAACAATAAAATTTTTTAACATATTCTAATATAAAAAATAATTTATTTATATTAAGGTATTTGCAGGGCTTTGCCCTTAACGAAGTACACACCGTGCAGCACCCCAGTTCTTTTGCCGATAGGACCTACTCGGTACGACCGTAGGAAGTGCCTTCGGTATTGGTATAAAAGAACCAAAAGAACTGCATTTAATAAAGTATAACTTTTTATGTATATACAAAATATAGATATTATTTTATATATTCAAAATTTAAATTACACTCCACACCCTCAAGGCTTTTTATGTTATCTGATGTTTTTGCATAGGTTTTCTTTTTTGCTGTGCGTAGAGTAAAGTTTTAAATTTAAAAAAATATTGGGCGGGTGCTAAAATTTCTAATTAAACAATAAATATAATTAGAACTCCCATTACAGGAAAAACTGTAAAGAATAAAGGGCGGGGTATGTAAATAAAGTTTTAAAACTTAAATTACACTTCCCACCCTCAAGTATTTTTGCATTATCTGCTATTTTTTTTATTAATTTTATTTTTTGTTTAATACTCTTATTTTTGTGCCCCACCCAAGCGTTTTTTAAATTTAAAATTCACATACCACACGCAAAATAACATTTAAAATAGATAGATTTATAATTTTAATCTTTATTATATAGAGAGCTTAGTTAACCGTGCGTAATATTTTATGCTAATTATTATAGTATTAAATTTTTTTTATATTATAATGATTTCAATAAATTTATATTAGGAAATTTTATGTCAGTTGTTAATGATTCTAGTAGGGATTCAAAATATTATTTTGATAAGGCAAATATTTTTTGTCTTGAAGGAAAATATAAAGAAGCCATAGTATATTATAATAAGGCTATAGAGTTAGACCATAATTATAGTGCTGCTTATTATAACAGAGGCAGTGTTAAAGCTGATTTAGGTGAATATGAAGAAGCTATTAAAGACTATAATAAAGCTATAGAGTTAGACCATAATTATACTTATGCTTATAATAACAGAGGGCTTGCTAAAGATTATTTAGGTGAATATGAAGAAGCTATTAAAGACTATGATAAAGCTATAGAGTTAGACTCTGATTATAGTGATGCTTATAATAACAGAGGACTTGCTAAATATTATTTAGATCAATATGAAGAAGCTATTAAAGATTTTAATAAAGTAATAGAATTAAACCCTAATGATAGTGATGCTTATTATAATAGAGGAAGTGTTAAAGATGTTTTAGGTAAATATGAAGAAGCTATTAAAGACTATGATAAGGCTATAGAGTTAAACCCTAATAATGGAGCTTTTTATAATAACAGAGGAGTATCTAAAGAAAATTTAGGAGAGTACAATGAAGCTTTAAAAGATTATAAAAAGGCTTTGGAATTAGACCCTAACTATGATACTGCTAGAGAAAATATAAAAGAGATTCAAGATAAATATGGCTTGAAATAAAATTAAGAATTTCATTGTTGTGTCTATTTTATAACTACATACTTATTTTTTATTATAAAATTTAATTACATTTCCCCACCCTCAAATCTTTCTGTGTTATCTGCTGTTTTTGCATTATTTTTCTTTTTTGTTTATATTATTATTTTTGTATCCCACCCAAGCATCTTTTAAATTTTTTACCGCTTTACCGCACGGTTTAAAAATTAAATATAAATAATTTGATGATAATATCATTTAAATAATATATAAAAATCAGTTTAACGTGCGTTGAACATTTTAAAAAAGCTTTTTAAATCTTGAATTTATTTATTAATCTTATATCCTTTAAAATAATAAAATTATAATATCGGAGTTTTATAAAAATGAAATTCGCTTATTTAATAATGGATAAGATTTTTGATAGCAGCAAAGATAAAGCTTCAATACATAATGGAGTATCTCAAATAATTGGTATATCAAATATAGAAGAAGCTATTGAAACAGCTAAAAACCTTCAAAAAGAAGGAATTGACTGCATAGAGCTTTGCGGAGGCTTTAGAGAAGAGGGGGCTAAAAAAATAATAGAGGCTACTGAAAACAAAATAGCAGTTGGTTTTGTAGTGCATCTAAAAGAGCAAGACGATATTTATAAGAAGCTTTTTTCTCATTAAATTTTCATTTATTAATACTTTTTATACAAACTTATATTGACAATTTCTTTGTATGTGTTAGAATATACTAACACTTTATTAGATTATTAAAATTAACTAAAGGAGTTATTTATGAAACTAACAGAATTTGACATAGAAGAAGGTTTTGTTGTAGATAATGTGGAAACACAGGGCGAGATAAGACAGAGAATTATAGAGATGGGTTTCACTGCTGGTGCTAAAGGCTGGATTGTAAGAAAAGCACCTCTTGGAGACCCTATTCAAGTTCATATTATGGACTATGAAATATCTTTAAGAAAATCTGAGGCAAATGGAATTGAAGTTTCTAAGGCAGATGTTGAAATTAAGAAAATGGCTGACATAAAAACAGGCAAAGTAAAAAAAGAGAAAAAAAACAATACCTGTGATTTATTTTTAGAAGACAAAGAAGAAATCAGTAAAAAATTAAAAGTTCCTTCAAACAACACAAAATTAAAAGTAGCAATTGCTGGAAACCCTAACTGCGGTAAAACAACAATATTTAATGCTTTAACTGGTGCCAATTATAAGGTTGCTAACTACCCCGGTGTAACGGTTGAAAAAAGAGAACACTCTATGCTATACAACGGATACACCTATGATTTGATAGACTTACCCGGGGTTTATAGTTTGAGTGCTTATTCTCAAGATGAGGTTGTGGCTTGCGATGTGCTTCTCAATGAAAAACCTGATTTTATTATAAATGTTATAGACTCTACAAATTTAGAGAGAAATCTTTATCTTACTTTACAGTTAGTAGAATTGGGTATACCTATTTTATGCGTGCTTAATATGTATGAGCATGCAGAAAATGAGGGCATAAATATAGATGAAGCTAAATTAGAAGAATTGTTTAGACTTCCTGTAATGAAAGTTCATGGAAACAAACATGAGAGTGTACTTTTAATATTAGACAAGATAGAAAAAATTTATGAATCTGGAAATAAATTGCATAGAGAAGCTGCTTTAGAATATGGTGCTGATGTTGAGGAATCTATAAAAAATATAGTTGATTCTATGCATGGGGATATATCAGACATTCATAAGAGATGGCTTGCTATAAAGGCATTAGAGAAAGATGAAAGAGCAATACACTCTGTAAGACGCGAATGTAATAACGGCGGAGAAGTAATAGAGACTATAAACAAAGAAATTATAAGATTAGAGACTAAAGAAAACTCAAAAACTGACTCTATTATGGCAGATAAAAGGTATTCATATATTAGAGGTGCTTTAAAAGAAGTTATAAAAAGAGATGATATACAGGCATTTAATTTTACAGATGCTGCCGATGTAGTATTTTTAAACAAATGGCTTGGCATACCAATATTTTTAGGGGTATTATGGCTTATATTTAAAGTTACTTTCACACTCGGAGCATATCCTCAAGGCTGGATTGAGATGGGCATTGGTGCATTAGCATCTTTTGTGTCCAATCTTTTACCTGAAGGAAGCTTATTACAGTCTGTAGTGGTTGATGGTGTGATAGGCGGCGTTGGTGCAGTGCTTTCATTCTTCCCATTAGTATTGATATTATTTGTTGGAATATCTTTCCTTGAGGACTGCGGTTATATGGCAAGGGCTGCATTTTTAATGGATAAGGTTATGCATAAGTTTGGGCTTCATGGGCAATCATTTATACCTATGTTTTTAGGTTTTGGCTGTACTATACCTGCAACTATGGCTGCAAGAACTTTGAGAAACAAAAAAGACAGAATTGTAACTGTACTTATAACTACATTCATGAGCTGCGGTGCGAGAATACCTGTTTATGTATTATTTACAGCAGCTTTCTTCTCTCCAAAAATGGCTCCTACTGTAATGTTTAGCATATATATAATTGGTGTAGTAATGGCTTTTATTGTGGCATTTATATTAAGAAAATTATTTTTCAAAGGCG
This sequence comes from uncultured Brachyspira sp., assembly GCF_934747485.1. Taxonomy (GTDB): domain Bacteria; phylum Spirochaetota; class Brachyspiria; order Brachyspirales; family Brachyspiraceae; genus Brachyspira. Next base: position 50,903 of record NZ_CAKVGN010000005.1, read on the forward strand.
ATGAAACTCCTTTTGTTATGGAGCTTCCTCCGTATAGAGTGCCTCGTGTAAAAACTGTTTTAAGACATATGTTTGATAGAGGTTGGATGTACATAAAAAAAGCTGGTACTTATGTATTTGCTGCTTCTGTTTTAATATGGGCATTGATGACTTTCCCTCAGTATAACCCTACAGAAGAAGAATCTGCTGAGTTAATGGATAGAGCAAAAACTGTATTAATATCAGAGAATATAGATGTGAATGATGAAGAGGCTTTAAATGCTGAATATGATAGGCTTGTAGCTTCTGAAGGTTTAAGACATAGTTTTGCCGGTAAGTTGGGAACATTTGTAGAGCCTATAATGAAGCCTTTGGGTTTTGACTGGAGAATAAGCATTGCATTAATAGCAGGAGGAGCTGCAAAAGAAGTATTTGTTTCAACAATAGCACAGATAAAATCTATAGAAGAAGATGAAGTTACTTTAATAGAGGCATTAAGAAATGACCCTGTATTTAATCCAATAGTAGCTTATGCTCTGTTATTATTTGTATTATTATACTTCCCTTGTTTTGCATCAATAGCAGTTATAGGCTCTGAAATAGGGAAGGCTTGGATACCTTTCTTAATTGTTTATACTTTAGCGGTGGCTTGGATAGTTAGTTTCGCATTCTACCAAATTGCTGGAAGAATAGCTGGAATTATCTAGACTTCATAATATAACCTATTTTTATTAGAATTACAGATATCTGAGTTTAATTCTTGGGTATCTGTATTTTTATATAATAATTTTATTGAGTTTCTAATTAAATATTAATCATATTTTTAAATAATAAAAAATTGATAAAACATAATTAGTTTAGTATATTGTTAATTATGTTTTTAATGTATAATGTTTAATTATATTTATGCCCAAGGGGGATTTTTATGGAATTAAAAGTATTAAATAAACAAAATAATTCAAGAATGTGTTTAGTGTGCGGATTTAAAAATGATTTAAGTTTGAAGGCAGAGTTTTTTGAGCTTGAAGATAAATCGCTTTGTGCTTTGGTAACTTTTAAAGACCATCATCAAGGATACCCCGGAAGAGTGCATGGCGGGATACTTGCTGCTATATTAGATGAAACTATAGGAAGAGCAATGATGCCATACACCGGGGAAGATAAATGGGGCGTAACAACAACACTTACAACAAAATATAAAAAGCCTGTACCTATCAATGAAGAGATTAGAATAATTGGAAAAATAACTTACGGCAATGGCAGAATATATGAAGGAGAAGGCTACATACTTCTTAATGATGATACAGTAGCAGTAACAGCAAAAGGCAATTATATATGCATGAGTTTAGAGCAGATAGCAGAAATGGACCCAAACAATGAAGAAGATTGGTATGTGGAGAAAAAGGAAACAGACCCTAAAACTATAGCAATACCATAAATTAAATTATATTATTATAAAACGTGTAGAAGTTTGTTGTGATATATTAATAATTTTATAATTTTTTATATTGTTCTTTTTCTCGTATTACACGGTGTGGACTTCGTAAAAGTTTTTACCCTTCGGGTACGCTTCGTGAAAAGTGCAAATAATAATACTAGATTATATTAAAAGATATTGATGATAAAATGCAGCCTTTTTGCTTCTTTGTGGCAACAAAAGAAGTAGGGGTTCGGGGGCTAGCCCCCGATAACAATAAAAAAATTAATTTTGTAATTTAAGGTTTTATTCAACTTTTTCCCGTAGCAAAAAGTTGCAAAAAGTACAAGTAAAAAATGATAGTAACCCATAATAATTTATATGTAATATAAATTATTAATTAGTATAATGGTATTTAACAAAATACTTAAAAATCTTTAATACATAATAAAATTGCTTAAGAATCTCTCTTCAATGTTGCTTTGAGGTTTGAGAAAAACTCTTCTTCGTCCATTGCCATATCTTCTGGGAGGCCTTTTCTCATTTCCTCCAAAAATATTGACGGAGTGCATTCCACATCTCTTCCCTGCTTTTTTCTTTTCATGCAGTATGTTAATGTGAGGTGCTTTTTTGCTCTTGTCATAGCAACATAACAAAGTCTTCTCTCTTCTTCTATCTCTCTATCTGATGAACTTTTATGATGCGGAAGTATGCCGTCTTCCATACCGCATATATAAACATAAGGAAACTCTAAACCCTTTGCAGCATGTATACTCATAAGCATTACGCCTTTCTTTTTCTCTTCTTCATTATTTTCCTCTATGCTCATTAAAAGTATTCTGTCCAAATAATTTTTTAGAGTGGCGTTTTTATTTCCTTTCTCATATTCAGCTATACCATTCATTAGAGATTCAATGTTTTCTATCTTTTTGCTTCCCTGCTCTTTTGTATCGCTTGAGTTTAATACTTCATTATGATATGCAATTGTGTCTAAAAACTTATTAATGTTTTCATAGAGTTTTGGTTTTTCTAATGTGTTTTTATCAACTGTAAAGACTTCATTATAATGATGAATAATATCCAAGAAATCTTTTATGCCTGTTTTTGCCTTTGGAGGTATATCATCTATATTCTCATAGTCAAGCAATGTTTGATATAATGACACGCCGTTTTTTATGCTTATTTCATTGAGATTATTAATTGCAACGGCACCAATTCCTCTTTTTGGTATATTAATAACTCTTAAAAGAGAAACCTCATCTTCAGGATTAACAAACAAGTTTAAATAAGCAAGTATATCTTTAATCTCTTTTCTTTCATAAAACTGAAAAGCACCAACTACAGTATATGGAATGCCTCTAAACCTCAAAGCCTCTTCAAAAATACGCGACTGAGAGTTCATTCTAAAAAGTATAGCAAAACTTTCGTAGTTTAAATTTTTGCTTATTGCAGTTTGTGTAATATTCTCTGCTATAAACTGTGCTTCATCTCTTTCATCTTCGCAAGGCATAATAACAGGTGGTATACCTTCATCATTAACAGCAACAACCTCTTTTGCCTTTCTTTGTGTATTATTGCTTATTACAGCATGTGCCGCTTCAAGTATCGCTTTAGTGCTTCTATAATTTTTGTTTAATGTGATTATTTTAGCTTCTGGATATTCGTTTTCAAAAGAAAGTATATTTGATACATCAGCCCCTCTAAAAGCGTATATACTTTGGTCATCATCACCCACAACAACTATATTTTTATATTTTGAAGCTAAAAGACTTGTGAGTTTATACTGTGCTAAGTTGGTGTCTTGATATTCATCAACCATAATATATTTAAATCTCTCTTGATACTTATCCAACACATCAGGAAAATGAATATATAAATCAATAGTTAAATTAATAAGGTCATTAAAATCAACAGCATTATAGCCTTTCAAATAATTCTGATAAACCTCATAAACTCTTTTAGCAATCTTCTCCAAATCATCATGAGGCACTACTTCATTTGGCTTTATTAAATTATTTTTGTATCTGTCTATATACCAAGCAAAAAGGTTTTCATCATAATTAAGAGTATTTACTTTAACCTCTCTTAAAATATTTCTTATAAGAGTTCTGCTGTCTGAAGAAGAGTATATACTAAAGTTTTTTTTGTATCCGAGTCTGTCTATATCAAGCTTAAGCACCCTCACGCAAAAAGAATGAAAAGAGCTAATTACTAATTGTTTAGGTTTTTCTTTAAGCAAAGCAGTTATTCTCTCACGCATTTCATTAGCAGCTTTATTTGTAAAAGTAACAGCAAGTATATTATTAGGCTCTATTCCATTTTTTATTAAGTATGCAATTCTCTCTGTAATTACTCTAGTCTTACCGCTTCCTGCTCCAGCCAATGCCAGCATGGGGCCGTTAATATGCTCTACAGCTTTTTTTTGCTCTTCATTTAACATTAATGCCATAAAAAATAAAAAAACCTTTATTTATAAGTTGGAAATTTATTATATATTATAACGAAATATATACAAGCATAGTGCTTATTGATTAGAAAATAGTATATATTAAAATTTATTAGGTTTTTAAATTTTATTGTTTGTGGTGGCTTTGCCCCTGCGAAGCGTGCCCTTAGGATAGCACCCCCACTTTTTTTGCCGATAGGCACCTACTTGGTGCGACCGAAGGAAGTACCTTCGGTATTGGTATAAAAGAACCTTATATCCTTTGGATACGCTTCGCGAAGAACTGCATTTTTTAGCTCAGATTTAGGTATTACGTTATATTTAATACATATTCCTTATATATAAAAATATGACATTTATAAAGCTAAAACACTTGCACTTTTCGCAAAGCGTACCCGGAGGGTAAAAACTTTGACGAAGTCCGTACCGCGTAAGGCGGAAAAGAACTATAAATTAAATAAATATTGATAAAATATAATTTTATATATTACAATGTTTCAATCCACTTAAAAACTTCGTCCATTATATTGTTGCTGTCCATAGTCTCAAAAAATATTCCATTAACTAAATTGTTATGATAAATCTCTTTGTTTTCAAATACAATACATTTAGCCAAGCCATCATTAAAGCTATTAACTTTGTTTGAAAAATTGATTGAGTTTTGTACATCGCAAATAGGGTCTAATCCTGAGTGTATGCATAACACTTTATTTTTTTCGCTTCCATCTATATAGTTATAAGGGTTTGCCAAATCTCTGTTATAATTCCATTCAAAAAGCTGATTGAGCATAGGTGTGATAATTTCATTGGTGCATACATTTAAATCTGTTGGACCTCCTAATGAAATATATCCTTTAAAATTATTTATATCAACATTATACTTTTTTTGCATATCTTTATTATAAACAAGTAAAGCTCCCAAATGAGCACCTGCAGATGAGCCTACAACAACTATATCAGAATAATCTATATTTTTTTCTTTTAATATAGAAAGTGCCTTATTAAATCCATTAAATACATCTTCTATTTGAGCTGGGTATTTAGCTTTTTTGCTTAATCTATAACCTAATAATATTGCATTAAAACCTTCTTTAGCAAATCTTCTTCCAACGAATCTATATAAATCAGCACTTCCCTCTCTCCAACCGCCTCCATGTATATATACTATTAATTGTTTTTTTGGCTTTTCATTTTCTTTTAATTGTGCTGGGAAATATAAAATATATTGTCTTTTGTTCTTGTCGTATTTAAATTTAGTTGGCTTAATTTTTTTATCTGCCTTAATAAAATTAATAGCCATTACAGGATATGATAAATATTCTTTTATTAAGTTTTTATTTTTTTTTGTCTTTTTTATTTTATTATTCATAAAAAACTCCTAATATTTATAATATTTTTTTATGCATTAAAAATTTTTTTCAAAGATAAAATAAACTCATTTCTAAATAGTATAATCATAGTAAGAATAACAATTATACCAGACCCAAAAGCAGCCAAACTACTCCAATATAGAAAATTAAATAGAGGTAAAATAATCATTAATATAGATATAAAAGCAGCAGAAATTATATAAGAAACATATTCATTAAAATATTTATGGTCTATAATTGCTATTATGAGCATAGAAACATTTAATCCAAGAGATAAAAAAGGCATCACATAATTAAAAGACCATTTATAAAAACCGCTGAATATATCTATTATTATCACTAAAGGAAGAAGTATCAAAAACTCTATTAATAATTTTTGCCTCAAATAAAATATTGAAGCTGTAAAACATATATAGGTAAAATATGCAGAGGCAACAGACACTATAGATATCATAGCCCAATTATATTTTGAAGAAGTTGATATATTAACAAGCATTATAATGATGATAGCACTTACAGCAACTAAAGAAACTATCTTTTTAGCATTAACTTTTTTTATTTTTTTATAATACCAATCATATGAAGGATACTCTTCATTATATGTATTTTTATTTTCTACTTCACTAAAACATAATGGGCATTTGTTTGCTTTTATTTCTAATTTACAATTATTGCAATAAGGCATTTTTTTACACTCCAAAATCATTAGAATAAATTTCTGTTTTTGTAACTTTTGAAATATTTTGAAAGAAGTGTTTTATAATATCTGTTTCTATAATTGTTCTATTGAATGTAATAGATAATTTATCATCAAAACTGCATAAGCCTACATTTAATGGACTATTTATTGTATTATAAACCACAGCCTCAAAATGATTAATATATTCTTTCATGTCTTGTGGAAGAATAATATTTCCAAAGTTTGATAATGTGAGAGTTTTTAATTTATCTTCAAATAGCTCAAAATCTAAATTCACCACAAAGTTTTTTATAAATAATGGAATAAATTTTGTTAACACATTGTTTTCTAATTTTGTGTTTTGATAGATAAAGTTTTCTAATTTTTCTTTTTGAAGTTTTTCTTTCATTTCATTAGAAACTATTTTTATAATATCATTAAAGGTTAGTTCATTAGAAGTATTTATTTTTATATTAATTACACCAAAAAAGTTTTTTAAAGATATTGATGGAAATATTGTTCTTAAATTAACAGGAATGCATACCACTATATTTTTACCGTCTAATCTATTTTTTATTTTAGCTTCATATATAGAATATGCTAAAAGCGAAACAATATATGCTGTGATAGTAACATTATATTTTTTGCTTTCTTTTTTAATATTTTCCACACTAACAATTCCATGAACAACATTGTTTCCGTATATTTTTAATGGTTTGCCTTTTATTAAATAAACATTTTTAATTTTCTTTTCTTTTGTTGTTGTCTTTTTATTTTGTGTGTGCATTTTAAAACTGTCATCATAGTCGCGAGTTGTATGTATGCTGTCTTTAAATACATCTTCATTAGGGTCGTTAATTTGTTTTCCTGATAATGTTAGATAATGATAAAGCAGAGATTTTAAAAAACTTATTAAAGCTGTGGCATCTGCAAGAGAGTGAAAAACTTCTACAGATATTTTATATTGATAATAAACCACTCTAACTAAATAACCATTATTAAGTTTATAATTTATATTGTAGCAAGGATAATATTTTTCTTCTTCAACTAATAGTTTTCTATTATTTTCTTCAAAGTAATTCCAAAATAGACCTTTTTTTATAGATAGGGCAAATGTTGGAAATCTTTTCATTGTGATGTCTAAGGCATTTTGAAGTATTGCTTCATTTATTTTATCTTTTAATATAGCTGATACTCTGAATATGGGAATGTTTTTTTATTTTTTATAGATACAAAAAGTTTTGCGGCATTATCTAATTTGTATAATTCTTTCATTTTTATACTCAATTATAGAATTGATAATTTTATAATATAATATTAAATTATTTATTCTATTTTGCAATAATTAAATTTATAAAAAAAGAGTTGTTTTAACCACTATAGTTCTTTTTATTTAATTATTTATGGGTACTAATTACACTTATTATTCATATAGATTTGTAAATTTTGTTGTTCTTTTTCCCGCCGCTCGCACCCATACCTAAAAGTACTTCCTACGGTCGCAGGCACTTCTTTCGGTCGCCCTGAAGGACTCCTTTCAGTCGCGGTGCAGACTTCGTCAAAAGAACCAAAAAGTGCAAATACTATAGCTTTGTATGTTTTTGAATATGTATAAACTATATTGTAATGCCAACATTTTAAGCTAAACAATGCAGCCTTTTTGCTTCTTTGCGGCTGCACCACAGGCACTTCCTTCGGTCGCAAAAGAAGTTGGGTGCGGGGCAAAGCCCTGCAAATAATAAAAATAAAAAAGTTAAAAATTTTCAGTATATTCTGAAATAAGTATATTTTGTTATATTATTTTTTTATTCAACTTTTTCCTGCCTTCGCAGGTACTTCCTTCAGTCGCCCTGAAGGAGACTCCTTTCAGTCGCACCACAGGCACTTCTTTCAGTCGCTTTGCGGACTTCGTCAAAGTTTTCGCTCTTCGCCCACGCTTCGCGAAAGTGCAAACATTTTAACTCTTCTGCAAATAAAAAACACCCGCTTTTTTAAGCGAGTGCTTTATTATTTTTAGTCTTTCATAATTGTTGAAGTAGGGTCCTGTAAATAATCTCTTGTTAGTTTAGCTACTTTTGGAGATAAAATTAAAAGCCCTATTAAGTTTGGTATAGCCATAAGACCATTCAAAGTGTCTGCTATAGACCATATTAAATCTAATTGAGCAACGGCACCAATTATACCAATAATTAAAAATATAATTCTATAAGCATAAGAAGCTATTTTATTTCTTTTAGTGAGATAACCTAAAGCAACAACACCATAATGCGACCAACCAACAAAAGTTGAGAAAGCGAATAATATTAATGATACAGTAAGTATTATAGAGCCGGCATGTCCTAAGTTAGCACCAAAAGAGGCAGATATTAATTCAGCACCGTTTAATTTAGTACCTTGATTAGCCTCTAAGAACATAATAGCCATAAGACCTGTTAAAGTACAAACAAAGAAAGTATCTATAAGCACTTCAAATATACCCCATAAACCTTGCTCTATAGGGTTTTTAGAGTTGCTGGCACCATGAGCCATAGGAGCAGTACCTAAACCAGCCTCGTTTGAAAATACACCTCTTGCAAAACCAAACTTCATAGCTATCATTATAGAATAACCCATGAAACCAGCACCAACTTGTTTCAAATTAAATGCTTCAGAGAATACTCTTTGAAAAGCATGAGGTATTTTATCCAAATTTAAAGCCAAAATAATTATTCCAGCAACCAAATATATAACACACATAACAGGAACAAGTTTTTCTGTAACAGTAGCAATTCTTCTAATTCCGCCGATTATTATAACAGCAGTTAAAGCAACAACAACAATACCGGTAATAATTTTAGGTACTCCAAAATTTTGATAAACAACAGCCGCCATAGCATTAGTCTGAGTCATGTTTCCAGCACCAAAACAAGCCAAAGCAGCAAAAGCAGCAAATATACTGCCAAGCCAAGGTAAATTAGCACCTTTAGATATATAATACATAGGTCCTCCATGGTGATGACCTTGATCATCTTTAACTCTGTAATGAACAGCTAATATAACCTCAGAATATTTTGTAACCATTCCAAAAAAAGCAGCAAACCACATCCAAAATAAAGCTCCGGGTCCTCCTGCCACTATTGCAGTAGTAACTCCAGCAATGTTTCCAGTACCAACTGTGCTTGCTAATGCAGTACTCACTGCTTGAAAAGGGGTAATATTATCATCAGCATCTTGTTTTTTTGCTAAAGAACCAAAAGTATGTTTTACCCATAAAGGTATTTGTGTAATTTGCAAGAAACCAGTTCTAATACTTAAAAATATACCAGTTCCAACCAATAGGGTGAGCATTATAGGTCCCCATACAAAACCATTGATAATGCCGTTGATTTTTTCTATCATATCAACCATAATAATCTCCTTTTTTATGTAGTTTATTTAAATTTTGATGTACTCCTTAAAAAATATTTTTTTTATTTAAAAGATTTTTTTAATCTTTATAAACTCTCTTAACTCTCTCACCAATACGTACCAATACTTCATGACTTATAGTATCTATTTTTTTTGCCATAGTATTAGCATTAAGCCTCTCATCATCGCCAAATATTAAAACTTCATCTTCCTCTTTTATATTATCATTATTTCCTATATCTGCCATCATAATATCCATGCATATCTTTCCTACTATAGGATAATATTTGCCGTTTATTTTTACTTCCCAATTATTAGAAAGCCTTCTTGATATTCCATCACCATATCCTATAGGTATTACAGCTATATTAGTATCTTTATCAGCCTTCCAAGTCATACCATAAGAAACAGTTTCATTCTTCTTTATTTTTCTAATTAATATAACTTTAGATTTTAAATTAAGTATAGGCTTAAATCCAAAGTCACGCAGCTTCTCTGTATAACCATAAACCACTATTCCAGCCCTAACCATATCAAAATATGCATTTTTATAATAAAGCAACGCTGCAGAATTAGCAGTATGAGCATTATTTATTTTTATGCCGTTTGTTTTTAATTCATTTAAAACATCACTAAAAACTTTTATTTGATTTTCTGTAAACTCTTTTGAAGCATCATCAAACATATCTGAAGCAGCATAATGAGTGTTAATGCCTTCTATCTCTAAAGTATTATATGATGAAACTTTTTTTGCTAAGTTTAATACATCTTTTGGCTTTGCTCCCATTCTGTTTAGACCTGTATCTACTTTAATATAGAGTTTTAACTTTTTATCATGCTTTTTTAAAAACTTGTCATAATCATCTAAACATTCAGCATTGCTTATAATCGGCGTTAAATCATATTTACAAATATATTCTGATTCGTCTCTAAAATGCTGAAACAAAACAACGATTGGTTTTTTGTTTTTAGCTTCTCTTATCTTTACACCCTCTTCTACAGTAGCAACTCCGAGTGCATCCACATTTAATTTTTCTAACTCTTTAGATATTTCTACAATTCCATGACCATAAGCATTGGCTTTTACTACAGCGAGTAATTTAGTTTTTCCTGTCATAGAACGAATTATTTTTATATTATTTTCTAATGCTTTTAAATCTATTTCCGCTATATTGCATAAAGACATCTTATCTCCTAAGCATATCTGAATTTTAGTATACATTTTTACTTTATTATTGTCAATACTGTAATTAGTATTACTATGAAGTATAGTATTATTAATTATATTGTTAATTTTCAGATAAAGATTAAAATATAATTTTTTATATATTAATAAAACATATCAGGGTTTTTAAAATCTTCTTTCAATGTTTCAAGAACTTTATCATCTTTAGTAAAATTATCATTTTCACTGCTTGATAATTCTTTTTCTAATTCTTTTATTTCCGTATCTATTTTATTTTCTGTTTCAGTTATTTTACTAATATCTATATCATTAGTATTTAATTCTTCTTCATCAGTTGTATCTAAATTAAGTATTATATCATCAGGTTTTTCATTTTTCACATCATCAACATTTGTAATAAATCCAGACATAAGAGATTGGAATTTATTAAAGCTTTCACTCAATTTACTTGTAACCATAAAGAATTCATGATTACTCTTAGCAGTTTTTACAGATAATTCATTTAAGAAAGCCATAGTGCTTACAACTTCAGCAGCACCAACACTATTAGCTTGAATAATCTCTGCCACCTCTTTGTTAATCTGGTCTAATAAAGTAATTTGGCTGTCTACCACATCACCGCTGTTAATCTGCTCTCGTACATTTTCTTTAACGCCCATAGTAATGTTATTTAAGTGTTTGATAGTTTCAAGTATATCTCGGCCGCCTATTTCAAGTTCGCTGTTTGCAGTATTAATTTCGGAAACAACCCTCGAAGTGTTTTCAGACATATCAAGTATATTTTCCAAGGATTTTCCGCTGTTATTTGCAAGTTCAACGGTTTCATCTATTCTTTTAGTAATAGTTTTAATGATGTTTGTGATAGTTTTTGTGTTATCTGCAGTATGTTCTGCAAGCAGTCTAATCTCATCAGCAACTACAGAGAAGCCTCTACCTTGTTCGCCGGCATGTGCTGCCTCAATAGCTGCATTCATAGCCAAGAGGTTGGTTTGCTCAGCTATGCCTTGAATAACGTTAACTATCTCTTTAATTTGGTCTGAACTTTCCTCAATACCTCTAACAGCCTCTATCACTTCATCTACCATGTCTCCTCCGTCATGGGCATCTATAAGCAGTTTTTTTGAGAATGAGTGAGCCTTACTAATACTCTTTGCCACACTTGTGATGTTTGAAATCATCTCTTCTATAGAAGAAGATGTTTGCTCTACGGCAGAGGCTTGTTTTTCCATGTTATCGCTTATTTTATAAATTGTCTGTAATAATTCCTCTACAGCAATAGAAGCAGATGAGAATGCATGTTTCTGCTGCTCTGAAGAGTTTGTAACATTTTTAATAGAATTAATAATATTATTTACGCTTGCTATATTTTGAGTAATACTTGCACTCTGGTCATTTACCATTTGGGCATTAGATTCTATTGCCCTGTCTATCAATTTTATTTCATTAAATACATTATTACTTTCTGTTTTTAAGTTTCCTATAATGTTATCTAATCCATTAAGAAATAAGTTAAAATTATATACTAATACTCCGATTTCATCATTGTTTTTAGAATATATTCTCTTTCTTAAATCACCTTTACCGCCTATAAGACCTTTAGCAGATTCTGTAGCTGAATCTATAGGCTTGAATAATTGCCTTATAATATATAAATAAGTACCAGAAACTACTAAGAATATTACTATAACTATAGATAATATTATTGATATATCCCTTTCTATGGCAGAACTTTTTATTATACTTGTAAGGTCTTTATAGTATACGGCTACAATGTCTAAATCTTTCATATAATACATAATAACCATATTTCTGCTGCCGTTTATATTAAGTATAGGAGGAACATAGAAATATTTATTGTTTAATTGATTTTCAAAATTATTAATATACTTCATTAAGTCAGCAGATTTTCTTCTCAATATTAAATTAGCATTTTCTAATTTATCTCCTGATTCTGAACTTAATAGTATCTCTTTTGTATTAAAATCATAATATACATATGATAAATCTGAGAGATAAGTATTTGTTATCATATTTGTGTAATAGTTATTTATGTCTATATCTGATATTATATATCCGGCTTGAATATCATTTAAAGTTATTGGGTAGTGAGCAGATATATTAATATTATTTCTATCATTGGCTATTATCAAAGTATAAAAATCTCTTCTTATAGCATTATTTTCTAATATGGGGTGTGTAGTTAAACTATCTGCTGCTCTCACTGTATATACATTGCTGTTAGATGATATATTTTTAGTTATACTTATTGAATATGGGAGGTTTGAATCTAAAAATTCTCTGTCTATGTTTATATAAATTGATTTGTAATTGTTTCTTGATATTCTATCTATGTATGATAATCTGCTTTCTATTTCTGTTTTTAAAATGTTTCTGTTTTGAGTATATCTATTTGAATAAATATTATTAATGACTCTATTATAAATATTTAAATCATTTTTTATGTTATTGTTTAATGAATATATATTATCATCTATTTTTATTATTTCATTTAATGTTGTATTAACATAGTTATTTATATATAAGTTTTCATTTACATTGATTGAATAGATTAGGAATACTAATACAACAGAAAAGAAAAAGAAATAAATAGTATATAGAATCTTAGTTATAATTGGAATATAGAATATATTAATATTAGTTTCTAAGTCTAATTTAAGAGTAGCTATTTTGAATGAAAGCAGGGTTAAAGAAACAGCACCGCCGTTTATAAGCAAACATGCAATCATAGCTATAATAGATGTGTATACGAAAACATCTTTATTTAGTATATTGTATAATACTATTTCTAACAATGAGCTAATTATAGAAGTTGCTGTAAAGAGTCTTATAGTTTTTCTGGCTATTTGTATATTTAATCCATTTCTCCATATATCGAAGTATTTTAGTATTGATACTGCAGAAAATACGGCTGCTACTATTTTAATGCCGAAGAAAGGAATCTTATGACTGTATACAAAAAAGTATAGTATGAGGTACCATATAGGCAGATTTATTATTATATATGTAAAAATAAGCTGCATTTTTAGGGAGAAAATAATTTTTTGTTGAGATTTATCTACAGCCATACAATAATCCATTCCTTTTATATAATTTTAGATATTATTATACATTATCGTACAATTTTTATCAAAATATTAATTTACACTCTTCCAACCTCATTAACTACTCTTCCTATCAATGTATCATGCGTAGATATAGTTTTTGAGTTTAATTCATAAGCACGCTGAACTTCTATCATTCTAACCATTTCATTTATAGGGTTTACGTTGCTCATTTCTAAGAATCTTGATAATACTTTTGGTCTGTCTACACCTTTTTGGGCTATGTATGCAGGACCGCTGATATTAGTATCTACCCAGAATGAATCTCCTTCTTTTTTTAGGTATCTTTCATTTTCAAAACGAACTATTTTTAGAGTATCAAGTATTTCTTCATCTTCCCATTCATTATCATTAAACTGAACGAAATCATTGTTGTCTTGATATCTTCTGTTAATGCTTATTCTTCCTTCTTCGTCTATGTTGAAGTTATTAGTTTTTATTTGTATATATCCATTTTCGCCCATTACTTTATAGCCATGTTTTGTAACGAGATAATTATCTTTATCAAGTAAAAAGCTTCCGTTTCTTGTATATCTTTCTCCATGAGGTGTTTCTACGGCGAAAAACCCTTTATCACCCAAAGCTATATCAAGCTGATTGCCAGTCTCTCTTAAAGAGCCTTGTTCCCACTCTGTAAAAACTTCATTTACTTCTACACCAGTGCCAAGTCTTCCAACATAAGGTCTTATATCTGTAGAACCAAGAGGAAATATTACAACTCCGTCATCTTCAGTTCTTGCTGCCATCATCTCTGGGAAAGATTTGAAAGTAGCAGTATCTCTTTTAAAACCCGGCTTATCTACATTAGCCAAATTGTTAGCCACAACATCAAGTCTGTATTGTTCGGCTATCATTCCGCTTGCACCTGTATAAACTCCTCTAACCATTTATATATCCCCCTTTTTTATAATATATCATCATTTTCTTTTGTTGTTTTTATATTAATTTTATTTAATTTGCTTACAAAGTCTTCGTAGCCTCTTTCTATATGGTATATTCTGTGAAGGTCTGTAAGGCCCTCTGCCACAGCACCTGCAATAACTAATGCAGCACCGGCACGCAAATCGCTAGCCTGTACATCAGCACCTGAAAGTTTACCGCCTCCATTGACAACGATGCTTGGTTCATATAATTCTATATTTGCCCCCATACGAATTAATTCTGGTACATTGCTGAATCTGTCTGGGTAAATAGTCTCTTTTATCTTGCTTGAACCTTTTATTGTGCATGCTAAAGTTGTAAATATTGCCTGCAAATCTGTTGGAAAGCCCGGATATGGAAGAGTTTCTATTTCAAAAGGTTTTAATTCTTTATTTGAAGCATCTATTTCTATAGTTGATTTTGTTGTTTTTATATCGCAGCCTATAGAAGAGAGTAAATCTAATACATAAGTTAAATGCTCAGGATTGGTATTTTCTAATTTTAATTTTCCTCTTCCAGCAGCAGCCATTGCCAAAAAAGTACCTGTTTCTATTCTATCTGGTATTACTTCAAACTCTACGCCTTTTAAATAATCAACTCCTTCTATTGTGAGAGTAGAAGTTCCTATTCCTTCGATTTTTGCTCCCATAGCTTTTAATAGTTCTGCCAAGTTAGTACATTCAGGCTCTCTTGCAGCATTTCTTATGATTGTTGTGCCTTTAGCCAAAGTAGCAGCCATCATAACATTATCTGTACCCAAAACAGTAGGACCGTTTTTTCCAGATAAGTTTATATCTGCACCTACTAAATTGTCTTTTACAGTGGCATCTATATAACCGGCGGTGATATCAATCTTAGCCCCTAATGCTTCCATTCCTTTCAGATGCAAATCTATAGGTCTTGGACCAAAAGCACAGCCGCCGGGGTAGGAAACCTTACAATGTTTACGTTTTGCAAGTAATGGTCCAAGCACTATAATAGAGCCTCTCATTTTTTTTACTAGTTTATATGGAGCTTCATCGCTTTTGCCGTTTTGTGATATTATCACAGTGGTGTTGTTTTTAAAATCAACTTTCTTTCCCAATGGTTCCAATATATTTATTAATACCTGCACATCAACCAAATCTGGCACATTATGAAGTGTTACAGGTTCATCGGTAAGTATTGAAGCTACCAAAAGAGGAAGTGATGCATTTTTAGAACCAGAAATTTTTACAGTTCCGTTAATATTTTTAGAGCCTTCTATTGTGTATTTAAACATTCTTCCCCCTGTTTTTATATTATACTATCTTATTTTTTCGGCATAATGCAAAAATGCTTAATAATTTTTTATTATGTATACTAAAGTTATTAGATTTTATAAGTTTTCTGCATTGTTATGAGTAATAATTAAACAGTTATATGTAAAATACTATTTAAAATTATTAAACTCTTAATCAATCAACTATAAATATTTTATTACATTGCACAGGAGCCAGACATATTGCAGTTAGGAATTCCTTAATTTCTTAAAGTATAGCATAGGTGTATCATAATTT
>NZ_CAKVGN010000006.1 GCF_934747485.1 uncultured Brachyspira sp.
AATTGGGTTATTTATATTATAAGGAATACCTACTTTTTTTAACTAAAAAATGTGCAATATCTCTGGCTCCTAAACATTAATTTCATTTTTTGTAGGTTGTAATTTTTGCTAATATAAATTATTATTATCACTTGATTTATATAAGGAATTTGTTTTTTATGAGTAAGATTTTATTGCAGATAAAAGAAAAAAAGATATATTTTTTAATATCCATATTAATATTTATAGCAGATACAGTTTCAAAATATTTTGTTGATAAATATTTACAGGTTATTGGTTATAAAAATATTATTGGTGATATATTAGTATTTATATACACAAGAAATTATGGAGTTTCTTTTGGGTTTCTCAATAATGTACCGGAGGTTATAAAGCATATTATACCGGAGTTTTTAAAGGTTGTTGTTTTTTTAGCAATGATTGTTGTATTTTATATAATAACAATAATAGATAAAAACAAGCAGAAAATATCGATTATTGGCTTTAGCATGGTATTAGGCGGAGCTATGGGCAATTTGTTGGATAGAATTATGAGAGGTTTTGTAACTGATTTTATTAATATGGGTTTTAACTTAAATATTAGATTTCCTTGGAATTATAATATTGCTGATGCTGCCATTACTATTGGTATTGTTGTTATAGCTGTAGGTGTATTTTTCTTTAAAGAAGATTTTGACAGTAGTTTTAAGAAAAAAGAAAATAAATAATGAAATAATAAATGTATAGTTTTTTAATAAAAGAAAAAGATTTAAATAAAAGACTTGATATATTTGTAAGCGAGCAATTGAATATAAGCAGGTCTCAAGTAAAAAATTATTTATCTTGTATATTAGTTAATAATAATAATATAAAAAAACTTTCATATTCTCTAAAGCTTAATGATATTGTAGAGATAAACATAAAGACAGATGATAATAAAGAAGATGATATATTAGCAGAGAATATTGATTTGGATATTTTGTATGAAGATGAATATTTATTGGTTGTAAATAAGCCTTGCAATATGAGTGTTCATTGTTCTTCTTCTGAAAAGCATGGTACTTTGGTTAATGCTTTGCTTTATCATATAAAAGATTTTAATTTTGTTGGAGACAAGAGTAGGGCGGGTATTATACATAGATTAGATAAAGACACTTCTGGTATAATGATTGTAGGAAAGAATGCTGATATAGTTTCTGCTATTCAAGAGCAATTTAAAAATAGAACAATAAAAAAGATTTATCATGCTATAGTTATAGGTGTATTGAGAGAGAATTTTTATGAGATTAATTTGCCTATAGGAAGGCATAGTGTTTATAGAAAAAAAATGACAGTTCGTGAAGATGGTAAAAAGGCTTTGAGTTATATAAAAGTATTAAACAGATTTAAAAAGCATAGTTTAATAGAAGTTAATATTAAAACAGGACGTACTCATCAAATAAGAGTTCATTGTTCATATAAAGGTTTTCCTGTAGCAGGAGATAAGATTTATTCTAAGAGTTATTCTAACTATAGTAATTTAATGTTAATAGCGAAAGAAATAGAGTTCAGTCACCCAATTAGCGGCGAGATTATGAAATTTGAAGTTGATTATACAGATTATTTTAAGGACTTTTTGATTTCAGATGAAATTTAAAAAAATAAGCCAATTGAAATATTTAATTTACAATTGGCTTATATAAAGTTTTTAAGCATATGCATCTAAATTTTTTCCTAAATTATAATTTACTTTAACTGAAGTACCCTGTCCAGAGATGAATTCATTTATTCTGATTATGGAATCAGATAAATTATAAACATTAAGCCCTGCACTATACATATGTCCAGTTAATGGAAACATTTTAGATGAATAAATAGAATTAATAGAAACCTCCATTTTTTACCTCCTAAATGTTTTATATGTATATTATCGGATTTTAGTTATTATTATTCATTGTAGTATATATGAAAAGATAATATTTTTTATTTTTTGTGTATAAAAAAATCAAATATTGCATTATAAGGGTTTTTTATTTAAGTATTAAAAACTTGATTTAGCTAATAAAATTTATATACTAAAATTATAGAATATTAATTAATTAAGGAGTTTTCTATTATGAGAAAAATATTCATTATAAGTTTCATGCTTATAATAGCAACAATTTTCATCATATCTTGCGGCGGAGGTACTAAAGATAATACAGCAACTGCAAATGCTAATGGTCCGCTTATTGGAGTTACAATTTATCGTTATGATGATAACTTTATGTCATTTTTAAGAAGAAACATTGAAACTAGAATAGCAGGCAAAGCTCAGCTTATTATGAACGATTCACAAAATAATCAGGCTCAGCAAAATGACCAAGTAGATGTTATGCTTAATAAAAATGTAAATGCTTTGGCTATTAACTTGGTAGACCCTCAAGCTGCTCAAACTATTATAGATAAAGCTAAAGCTAAAAATTTACCAGTTATTTTCTTTAACAAACAGCCTAGTGCAGAAGCTATGGCTAGCTATGACAAAACTTGGTATGTAGGTACTAAACCAGAAGAATCTGGCGATATGCAAGGAAAAATCGTAGTAGATGCTTGGAAAGCAGACCCTACTTTAGATAAAAATGGCGATGGTGTTATACAATATGTATTAATTAAAGGTGAACCAGGTCACCCAGATGCTGAAGCAAGAACTTCTCATGTAACTATGTATATTACTAATAATGGAATTAAAGTAGAAAAATTAGAAGAATTAAATGCTAACTGGGACACTGCTAGAGCTAAAGATATAGTAGATGCTTGGATACAAAAATATGGAGATAAAATAGAGTTTATTTTCTCTAACAATGATGCTATGGCTTTAGGTGCTTTACAATCTATACAGGCTTTAGGATACAACACAGGTGATAAAGCTAAATATATTCCTATAGTAGGTGTAGATGCTATTCCTGATATGTTGAACGAAATCAAAAAAGGTACAATACTTGGTTCTGTTCTTAATGACCCAGTTGGACAATCTCAGGCTCTTATAGATTTATCTTTGAATGTTGCTGCTGGTAAAGACCCATTAGATGGTACTACTTGGACTTTAGATGAGGTAAAAGCTGTACGTGTTCCTTATGTTCCTATAACTGCAGATAATATTACTATTGCTGAAGAAGCTTATAAGTAATAAATATTATTTATTAACGGGGATATTATGTTTTTATAATGTCCCCTAATTTTGCATTTTTTAATTTTTTATATCGTATTTAGTTTTGCAATTTTTTAAGGATTTTATTTTTATGGAAGAGAGAAAAGTAATTCTTGAGATGAAGGGTATATCAAAATATTTCCCCGGTGTTCAAGCTTTAGATAAGGCTGAGCTTGTTGTGAGAGAGGGAAGTGTTGTAGCCCTTATGGGAGAGAATGGTGCTGGAAAATCCACCCTTATGAAATGTTTATTTGGTATTTACCATAAAGATGAAGGAACAATATTATTAGATGGTAATGAGGTTAATTTCACTTCTCCAAAACAGGCTTTAAATAATGGTGTAGCAATGGTGCATCAGGAGCTTAATCAGGTTAGGCAAAGAAACATACAAGATAATATTTGGCTTGGTAAATATCCTACTAAATTTGGATTTGTAGATGAGAAAAAGATGTATGATGATACTAAGGCTATTTTTGATGATTTAGAAATACCTTTAGACCCTAAAACTAAGGTTTCTACATTATCAGTATCTGAGATGCAAATGGTTGAAATAGCAAAGGCGGTATCATATAATTCTAAAATACTTGTTTTAGATGAACCTACTAGTTCGCTTACAGAAAAAGAAGTTGCTAAATTATTTAAAATAATAAGAAAACTTCAAAGTCGCGGCGTGGGTATGATATATATTTCGCATAAAATGGAAGAGATACTGCAGATATCTGATGAAGTTACAATAATGCGTGACGGTAAATTTGTTTCTACTACTCATGCAAAAGAATTAACAACCGACCTTATTATTAAACAGATGGTTGGACGTGATTTGACTAATAGATTCCCTCCTAAAACTAACACACCTGCTGAAGGAATTTTAGAGATTAAAAATTTTACAGCTTTCTATCAGCCTTCTCTCACTGATATTAATTTTAGTGTGAGAAAAGGGGAGATTTTTGGCATAGCAGGTCTTGTTGGAGCAAAAAGAACAGAAGTGCTTGAAAGTATATTTGGTATGCGTACTTTATCAAGCGGCAGTATTATTAAAAATGATAAAGATATTAAAAATAATACAACAAGAAAAGCTATTAAACATGGATTTGCTTTGGTAACAGAAGAGAGAAGACAGACTGGAATATTTGGTATGCTTTCTATTAATTTCAATTCTGTAATAGCTAATATAGATAATTATAAAGGTAATTTTGGATTTTTGAATAATAAAAAGATGAGAGATGATACCAAATGGGTAATAGACAGTATGCAGGTAAAGACTCCTTCAGAGAAAACAGCTATACAAACATTATCAGGGGGTAATCAGCAGAAGGTAATATTGGGCAGATGGCTTTTGAGTGCTCCTGATATTCTTATGCTTGATGAGCCTACGAGGGGTATTGATGTAGGGGCGAAATATGATATATATAAACTTATAATAGATTTAGCTACGGAAGGTAAGACTATTATTATGGTTAGCTCTGAAATGCCTGAGTTGCTTGGTATAACCGATAGGATAATGGTTATGAGTAATGGAAGGGTTGCGGGTATAGTTGATACGGCTAATACTAATCAAGAAGAAATAATGGCATTATCTGCCAAATATTTATAATTTATTAATAAAGGAATAATATATGTCAGACAAAAATTCTACTATAAACAAAATTTCTAAATTTATACTGAATAATGCCATATTTGCTGCACTTTTGCTCATACTTATTGGTATTATTATTAAAGAGCCATCTTTCTTTAGACTTAGCAACTTTGTAAACATTTTTGCTCAGGCTTCTACTCGTATGATTATTGCTGTGGGTATTGGTACTTTATTAGTAACTCAGGGTAATGACCTTGGTGCTGGCAGAGCTGTTGGTCTTGCTGCGGTTGTTAGTGCTTCTCTTTTACAATCTGCTACTAACCCTACTAGAATGTATCCTGATTTGCCTTTACTTCCTGTTATATTACCTATACTTTTAGTTATGCTTATACTTATGGTATTTGGTTTTATAAATGGTTTTATTATTTCTAAACTTTATGTAACTCCATTTATTGCCACTTTGGGTATGCAGCTTATACTTTACGGTGTTACTAGTACTTATTTTGACAGACCTCCTTATGGTGCTCAGCCTATCGGAGGACTTGACCCTCGCTTTACTAATCTTGCTCAGGGCGGTATAAAATTAGGAAGCATTACAATATCATATTTAATAATATTTGCTGTGATTATTACTTTGATTATGTGGGTAATTTGGAATAAAACTAAATTGGGTAAAAACATATTTGCGGTTGGTGGCAATCCTGAAGCTGCAGCTGTTAGTGGTGTAAACATTCCTCTTACTCTTATGATAGTTTATACTATGGCTGGTGCTTTATATGGTATAGCTGGTTCTTTAGAGGTTGCTCGTGTTGGTTCTGCTACAAACAACTTGGGTAATGGTTATGAGCTTGATGCTATTGCTGCTTGTGTTGTGGGCGGAGTTTCTTTCTCTGGAGGTATTGGTTCTATTTTGGGTATTGTATCTGGGGTTTTGATATTCCAAGTTATTAACTACGGTATGACTTTCGTTGGTATTTCACCTTATATGCAATACATTATTAAAGGTGCTATCATCATTGCTGCTGTTGCTGTTGATACTCAAAAATATTTGAAAAAGGTTTGATGAATCGTGGAAAATGATCCTTTTAGAACAGAGTTTAATAAAAAAGAGACAAGAAAAAGAACTATCAAGTCTTGGATATTTTTTGGATTTGTGTTTCTAATTTTTGTGATTGCTGAATTGATTAGATATATCAAGGGTTTGATTTAGTGATTTATTAATTATTGGATATAATAGAGCTATTGCTAATAATTAGTAGTAATAGCTCTTTTATTTTATTAAATTATAGAGATAATTTGTATATTAATTATTTTAATATATACCTAAACATTATATTTTTTATTATATAAATTTTTATTTTATTCAACTTTTCATGCCTTACACGCTGTGAACCTCGTCGAAGTTTTTGCCTTTCTGACACGCTTCGCGAAAGTGCAAATACTTTAATTTTATATATTAGAATATATAAAATTAATGATTGTATTTTGCATAAAAATGCAGTTCTTTTGGTTCTTTTATACCAATAAAAGAACTGGGGTGCGGGGCAAAGCCCTGCAAATATATTAATTTAAACAAATAATTTTTTTATATTAATGCATGTTTTATTCAACTTTTTCCCGCCTTCGCTTTGCGGACTTCGTCAAAGTTTTCGCCCTTCGGACACACTTCGCGAAAGTGCAAGTTAAGAAAATAATATTATTTTATATATAATTAGACTAAAACAATATGAATATTTAATAACTTATTTTTAACAACTACATTATTAAAATATTTTGTTATAGAAATGGCAATAAGGTATAGAGCCTTTTCTCTCATAATAATTTTGATGATAATCTTCTGCTGGGTAGAAGTTTTTATACTCTCTTAAAGTTGTTGCCACATCATAATGTTTTTCTGTGAGCATATTTATGTATTTTTGAGCTATTTCTTTTTCTTCTTCTGTTTGATAAAAAATAGCTGATAAATACTGCGAACCTATATCTGGACCTTGACCATTTTTTTGAGTAAAGTCATGAGTTTCAAAGAATAATTTAACTAAATCTTCATAAGTAGTTTCATCAGGGTTATAAGCAACTTGTACAGTTTCTAAATGACCTGTAAGACCAGTGCAAACTTCTTGATATGTTGGGTTTATTTTGTGACCTCCTGCATATCCGCTTATAACAGCATATACTCCTTTTCCTTTTTCAAACCAATATTCAGTTCCCCAAAAACAGCCAGAAGAAAAATAAGCATATTTAACATTTTCTGGAATCATTTTTATCTCCTCCTTATTTTCTTTAACATTTGAAGATTCTCTGTTTAATTTTTCATTGCAGGATATTAAAGAAAATATGGAAATCATTGCTATTAAAACAATTTTTCTCATATATAGTTTTTACCTCATTATTATTTATTTGTAGTATCATTAGTTTTCTCAAAATCTGCTTTGTTTATAAAATTTAAAGATACAGAATTAATACAATATCTTGTTTGTTTATCAGTAAAACCTTCATTGTAGAATACATGTCCTAAATGTCCGCCGCATTTTGCACATAGCACTTCTACTCTGCATCCGTCTTTTACAAATTCTATGTTTTCAGCTATTGCATCATCAAAACTTGGCCAACCTGTACCTGAATTAAACTTGGCATCAGATTTAAATAATAAGCTTCCGCATAATTTACAAGTATAAACCCCATCATCTTTCACATCTAAAAGTTCGCCTGTAAAAGGAAACTCTGTGCCTTTATTTATTAACACGTCATATTCTTTTGATGTTAATTTAGATGTAGATACTTTTATATCATCTATATTATTATTATTTGATATATTAGATTTATTTGTTTGAACTATTATATTTTCTATCTCTTTTCCGTTGCAAGATATAAATATAATAGATATTATAAAAATTAATATTTTATACAAATTAAAACTCCTATTAAATTGTTTTTTAAATTACATATATACCCTATATGAAAAATATAATAAAAATATAAATATTTACAATTATTTATATAATTTTAGAGGGAAGGTTAAAGTTTTTCCGCTTCTAATATCTAATATGTTTCCAGTTGTATCTATAATTTTACTTCCAAACATAGTTGTAAATCTTTTATATTTTATATTTACAGGCAATAATAAATATTCTATATTACCTGTATCTATATCAATTCTATAAAGTATCATACTCTCTTTTGGATTTTTATCATTTTCCATGTTATCTTTTGATATAGCAGGATTATCAAAATATATCTTTTTATCTAAATAAAATATTCCTCCGTCATATTCACAATGAAACACAGATGATAATTCTACTTTCCACACTATTTTTCTGTTGCTGTAAAAGGCAATAGATTTATTTGATTCCATTAATATAAAGTCTTTTTCTACAGAATATATATTTGTTACTTTCATATTTGGATTTTCTAATTGTATTTTGCCGTCATTTAGAGTAATTAAATTTATTTGATATAATATTTTATTATTTACAGCAGATGGATATGTAAACATTGTTCTTTTTTCATCAAAAGCTCCGTCAGCTATAAATGTATTTTCTTTTAACGTATATGCTATTTTTTTCTCTTCTATGTTATATAAAAAAACATTAGTTCTATTAAATTCTTTAGCCCTGCATATTATCAATTTTGGGTTAGCTGTAAAATATGCCTCATAAACATACATTCCAGATAATTCTAAAAATACTTTATTAGTGCCTATTTCTACAATCTTTAATGTATTATTTGAAGTATTAACACTATCTACAGATATAGTTATTACTTTTTTGCCGTCTAAAGATAAATCTAATATAGAATAAGATTTAGCATTCTTATGAAATATTCTGCATTTATCAAGACTAAAATCATAGAAGAAACTATTATAGGAACCTTTAAAATATGGAGTAAATATGCCTCTATTATTTTTTTTGTCTATATATATATAATAGTCTTTTTTGTCTGTTTTATTAAAAATAACATTTTGTTTTATTATCATAAGTTTTTACCCTCTTTTTCATTATTAATTCTTACTTCCATTAGTATATTAACTTTTGCATCACTTTTATTTTCTAATACGGCATAATTATCATATAGTTCTACTACTTTTGCCTTTGTTATTAATGTTTTTTTAGTTTTATAAAATCTATATATATAAAGCATTTCGCTTGTATACCAAAAATCTCCATCAGCATTTTCTCTAGTTTGCTGATATGCAGAAGAGGAATTATTATTTACAGTGCTTTGATATTGTTTAGATATATTACTTTTTTGATTATTAGAAGTTTGTTCATTATTAATAGCTTGCTTATCATTAGTAATTTGTTGAGTATTAGTGATTTGTTGACTATTAGTTATATAATTATTTGTAGTATAAAAATTGGTATTGTTATGAACTACAAAATTATTTGGGTCTATATTATTTGTTAATATTCCATTAGTTAGAGAGCTTTGTTTTCTTTCGTTAATTTTATTTATGAGATATTCATTATTAGGAGGTAAATCCAAGTAGCGTTCTAAACTATATATTTCAAATTCATCTCCTATTTTTATATTATTTCTTTTTCCTAAGTTTATAAATATTTTATTATCTTCTACTCTTGTAACACTTCCAATTAAAGGCGGTATTTTCAAAAATTCTGCTATATCATTTGCTATATTATTGAAAGCTAAGATACTAGCCCAGCCTAATGCACTTTCATAAAATAAAGCATCTTCAGAATTATATACATCACTATTTCCCGGAAGTATATAGCTTGCAGAATTTGTAAAAGTTTTTAAAGTTTTTAAAGTATTTATATCTATAAGATTAACTTCAAACTCTACATTAGCAGTATCTTTTCCGCCGCGTTTTAGGTTAAAATCGAGAACCTCTCCAGTAATTAAATAATCAGACTCAAAAGTTTCTTTAACAAAATCGCCCGCTACAGTGAGATTTGTAGATAATGTTTTATATTCTACAACATTGTCATAAGATTCAAAATATGATATAAGCAAATCATAATCACTTACATCAAACATATGAGTATTTTTTAAAGATATTTCAAAAGCTCTCGGCATACCGTCATCAACCATATATTCATCTATCCAGTTTTTATCTTTACTTAGAAAAGGCAGCACCGTTACTTTTATACTATATAAATTAGAATTGAATAATGTTAATAAAAATAATAATGAAATAATTTTGTATTTTAACATATATTTAATAATCTTTTCCTATAGTTTTATCTTTTTTGTTTTTTTCATAAGTCGTTATTGTTCCTATAGAGATTAAAGCAAATAACAATCCAAAAATAAATATAAATTTTCTTAAAATATTCATTTTTATAAGACCTTTTATTTTATTGTTAACTTATATTATATATTAAGCATATACCAATTTCAATACTGTAATTTAGCTTTTAAAGATATATATATAAATAATTTTCTAAAAGTTTTAATAATTACTATTGACAACAATATGTTTTTTATATATAACATATTATAAATATAAAATTTTTAGGAAATGTAAAATATTTATGAATAATGCAGTTATTATTAATAATATGCTTTGTCTCATGCAAATGCAAAAAATAATTACGGCTGCATAATAATATTAAATATTGATTTTGTAATTACAGCCGTCAAATTTTTTGGCGGCTTTTTTATTTTTAAATTACAACAAAATATTTAGGAGTTTATATGTCAAGACAATTAAAATTTGAAACTTTATCTGTTCATGCAGGGCAAGAGAATAATGATGTATTTGGAAGCAGAGGTGTACCTATATATAAAACAACTTCTTATATGTTTAAAAGCTCTAAACATGCTGCTGATTTATTTGATTTAAAAGAGTTAGGCTATATTTATACGAGATTAGGCGACCCAACCACAGACGTATTAGAAAAGAGAATTACAGCAATGGAAAACGGTAAATCTTCTATAGCGGTGTCTTCTGGAACAAGTGCCATATTTAATACTATGATTACTATATGTGAGGTTGGCGATGAGATATTATCATCTTTTAGTTTATATGGAGGCACATATTCTCAGTTTGCTGCCATACTTCCGAAATTTGGAATTAACACAAACTTTGTTGATGCAAAAGACCCAAAAAACTTTGAAAAAGCAATTACTAAAAAGACAAAAGTAATATATATAGAAACAATATCAAACCCTTCATTAGATTTTACAGATATAGAAGAAGTGGCAAAAATAGCTCATGATAACAATATACCATTAATAGTAGACGGTACTTTTACAACACCATATTTGCTTCAAACAATAAATCATGGAGCTGATATAGTAATTAACTCTCTAACAAAATGGATTGGCGGGCATGGAAGCAGCGTTGGAGGGGCAGTTACAGATGCTGGTAAGTTTAATTGGAAAGATGATAAGTTTACTTTGTTTACTCAGCCTGATGCTAATTATCATGGTTTAAAATGGGCTTATGATTTGCCTGAAGAATTAAGAGATATTGCTTTTACTATGAGATTTAGAACTGTGCCGTTAAGAAACTTAGGAGCTTGTTTGTCGCCTGATAATTCTTGGGTATTTATTCAGGGAATGGAATCTTTGCCTTTGAGAATGGATAGGCATTCATTTAATGCTATGAAGGTTGCTGAGTTTTTAGAAAAAGATGATAGGGTTGAGTGGGTGAGGTATCCCGGTCTTAAGAATGATACTTCATATAATATAGCTAAAAAATATTTGAAAGATAATAAGTTTGGGGGTATGGTTGTATTTGGCATAAAGGGCGGATATGATGCTGCTGTTAAGTTTATAGACAATATAAAATTATTTTCTCATCTTGTTAATGTGGGCGATGTTAAGAGTTTGGTGGCACATCCTGCTTCTACAACACATTCTCAATTGTCTGAAGAAGAGTTAATAAATGCAGGTATTACTAAAAACTTTATAAGACTTTCTATAGGAATAGAGCATATAGATGATATATTATATTATCTTGATGAGGCTTTAACTATAGCGAGTAAATAATAAATAAAAAATAGAGTGAGTTATGTATGATAGAGTATTTTGATTATAATAAAACTTTTAAATTTGAAAACTCTGCTGCTATAGATAATTTAAAAATAGCATACACTACAAACGGTAAATTAAATGATAAAAAAGATAATGCCATATTGATTTGTCATGCTTTTACAGGAGACAGTGATGTTTTAACTTGGTGGAGCAATTTTGTAGGCAAGAAAAAGGCTATAGATACAGATAAATATTTTGTGATATGTTCAAATGTACTTGGAGGCTGCTACGGCACAACTGGTCCTTCATCAAAGAAGCCAAATAGTCATTTATGTTATGGTACAGATTTTCCAAGCTTTACTATGAAAGATATTGTAAAGGCTCAAAAATTATTAATAGATTATTTAAAAATAGATAAGCTTTATGCAATTGTAGGCGGCTCTATGGGAGGAATGCAGGCTTTAGAGTGGAGTGCATCATACCCAAATATGATGGATAAGCTCATTATTATAGCAAGCTGTATGACCCATTCACCTATGCAAATAGCTTTTAATGAAATATCAAGACAGGCTATCACAGAAGACTCAGAATGGTATGGAGGCAAATATTATGGCATATCCACTCCAGATAATGGTCTTGCTTTGGCTAGAATGCTTGGGCATATCACATATATGAGCGAAGAGTATATGAGAAAAAAATTTGGAAGAAGAAGAAAAAAAGCTTTAAAATATTTTACGCCTTCCTTTGAAGTGGAAAATTATTTGCATTATAATGGTGAAAAGTTTAGCGAGAGATTTGATGCTAATAGTTTTTTGTATCTTACTAAGGCTATGGATTTGTTTGATGTGAGAGATGATATAAAAAAAATAAAGAAGCATTCTATAGATAAAGTTTTTGTAATATCATTTGTATCAGATTGGCTTTATCCGAGTTATCAGTCTGAAGATATAGTAAAAACTTATAGAGAACTTAATATTGATACTGAGTTTCATGAATTAAAATCAAACTATGGACATGATGCTTTTTTGCTTAAAAATGATGAGCAGACAAAATATATAAAAAACTTTTTAAACTCTTAATAATATTTATTTTTTAGGGAACTTTTGTATTTAAAAGCTCGTCTAATAATATATAAATAATATTTATGGAGATAAATATGAAACAGGTTTTAAGCATTATTTTTATCGTATCAATTTTATCAGTACCGGCTTTTGCTAAGAATTATTCTTCTTATAACAAAGCTAATAATTATTCTTATTGTGACGGCGAAGTTTATAATTATGGATATTTTATTTATAATTCTGCTTCTCTCACTAAAGAGCAATTAGCTGAAATAACAAAATTAAAAACTGAATATCAGCCAAAGATTTCTGAGTTGAAACAAAAAATAAATACAGAAAAAACAAAAATGCGTTTAGAAATGCTTAAAGAAAATCCAGACAGTGAGATAATTAATAATTCAATGAATTTAAATATTGAATATGCAAAAGAGTTACAAAATATATCAAACGAGTTTTTAGCAAAATATAGAGCAATAAAAGACAGTAAGTAATTAATAATAAATCAAGGAAGAAATAAAAAAGAGAATTTATTTTTATTATAAATTCTCTTTTTTTATTTGTATTTATTGTAAATTAATAAATATATTTGTATTAATTCCAATATTTTTTCATTCTCTCTTTTAGAGAAGACTTATATTTTTCAAAATCATTAATAGGCTCTCTTGCAAGCCACTCATCACAAGCAGCTTTAGCAACAGCAGGAGATACCCATTCTATAACCCTCGGGTCAAAAGGTTTTGGCACTATATAATTTTTACCAAACTCAAAAGTTTTGTTTCCATAAGCCCTAAAAACTTTCTCAGGCACTTTTTCTTTAGTAAGAGCTGCCAAAGCTGCGGCCATTTTCATTTTTTCTGATATAGCCTTTGCCTTCACATCTAAAGCCCAACTAAATATAAATAGAAAACCTAATACATTGTTAATCTGATTAGGATAATCGCTTCTTCCTGTAGCCATTATTAAATCATCTCTTACAGCTATAGCCTTTTCGTATTGTATCTCATGGTTAGCCATAGCAAATATTATAGGGTTTTTAGCCATAGATTTAACCATATCCTCACTAACACAATCAGCAACAGAAAGTCCAGCAAATACATTAGCCCCTTTCATAGCTTCTTCTAAATTTTTTACTTTTAAATCTGTTGCAAACTCTCTTTTCTCTTATGTAACAGATTCTATTCTCTTTTTAGTAATAACACCTTTACTGTAGCACATAATAATGTTTTCTTTAGGCACACCCAAAGCTATAAACATCTTAGCACAAGAAATACCCGCAGAACCAGCACCATTAAAAACTATCTTAGCATTTTTTTTATCTATATTTGAAATCTCTAAAGCATTAATCAAAGCGGCAGAACATATTATAGCAGTGCCATGTTGGTCATCATGAAACACAGGTATATCACATTTTTCTATTAAAGTTTTTTCTATTTTGAAGCATTCAGGAGCTTTTATATCTTCAAGGTTAATTCCTCCGAATGTAGGCTCTAATGCTTTAACTATTTCTATAATTTTGTCAGGATTTTTTTCATTTATCTCTATATCAAAAACATCAATATCAGCAAAGCGTTTAAATAATATACCCTTTCCTTCCATTACAGGTTTTGAAGCTAAAGCCCCTCTATCTCCTAAACCAAGTATAGCAGTTCCGTTTGAAATAACTGCTACTAAGTTTCATTTGGAAGTGTATTTGTATGCCTCATTTGGGTTTTCTGCTATTTCAAGTACAGGTTTAGCAACACCCGGAGTATATGCTAAAGATAAATCATCAGCAGTTTTACAAGGTTTTGTAGATACTACTTCTATTTTAATAATATTATTATTGGATATATACTTTATGTCTAAAGAACTTTCTATCACTTAAAAAAATTGCAATTTAATTTTTAATGGTTTTTATTATTATAAATTGAATTTGTATATTTTTACATATTTTATTTTATATTTTTTATGAATAAAGTATGTAAATATGTATTTTTTGTATTTAATATAATAAATAATAATCAAGATATTATTTATATATATAATATTATTGTATCTAATAATAACCTTTTTTGTTCATTTAAATTTGAAAATTGTGAATTAATGTACTATAATGTATAGCATAATATATTAATCATAGGAAATATTATTATGATAGAAAAAGTATTAAAATGGTTTGAAAAAATAAACAGCATACCTAGGGAATCTGATAAAGAAGAGAGGATAAGTAATTTTTTAGTGGATTTTGCTAAGGAAAGGAATTTGGAAGTATATCAAGATGAGGCTTTGAATGTAATAATAAAGAAGCCTGCTACAAAGGGATATGAAAATGCTCCGACAGTGATAATACAAGGGCATATGGATATGGTATGTGAGAAAGCACAGGGTTCTAATCATAATTTTGATGAGGATCCTATAGCTTTTATAAGGGAAGGAGATATATTGCGTGCTGATAATACTACATTGGGAGCAGATGACGGTATAGCTATAGCATATGGATTAGCTTTGTTAGATTCTAATGACATAGAGCATCCTAATTTAGAGATTTTATGCACTACAGCAGAAGAGACTACCATGAATGGTGCTTTGTCTTTAAGCAAGGAACATTTGAAAGGAGAGATAGTATTAAATATAGATGGAGAAGAAGAGGGAGTATTTTTAATTAGCTCTGCCGGCGGTATAACATCTTTAGTATCATTTGATATAAACAGAGAGAAGTGTAGCGGAGATTTAGCTAAGATAGTTGTGTCTGAGCTTAAAGGCGGACATTCTGGTATGGAGATAAATAAGCAAAGGGCAAATGCTATAAAATTGATGGGAAGAATATTGTATGAAGTGAAAGATTTAATAAATATAGTTAATATAAAAGGAGGCTCCAAAGATAATGCTATAGCTACATATGGGGAAATTGTTGTAGCTTCTAATAATATGAAGAGGGTAAAAGAGATTATATCAAAAATTTCTTTAATGATAAAAGCAGAATATGAATTTGAAGACCCTGATATAAAAATAGATATTGAAGATTTTAGAGAGAAAAGAGATGAGATGTTTTCTAAAGATTTAACAGAAAATATAATAGAGTTTATTTACAGCATGCCTTATGGTGTAGAATATATGTTTAATAATGATGAATTAAAAGGAGTTGTAAAGGCTAGTTTAAATTTAGGTATAGTTGAAGAAAAAGACAAAGAGGTTTTATTTACTATATCTATAAGAAGTGCGGTAGACAGCATTTTAGATGAGATAAGAAACAAAATAAAGATTTTAGCTAATAGAATGAATGCTAAAGTAGAAGAAAACAGTGCTTATCCTTCTTGGCAATATAGTAAAGATTCTAATATAAGAAATATAATAGTAAATACTTATAAAGATTTTTCTGGCAAAGAGCCTATAATAACAGCAGTTCATGCTGGATTGGAATGCGGTATATTAAAGAATCTTATTCCTAATGCAGATATTATAAGTTTTGGACCAGACATTTTTAGAGTTCATACTCCAGATGAATATTGCTCTATATCTTCAGTAGAGAGAACGTTTGAATATCTTAAAAAGATACTATCTGAAATAAAATAATAATTTTTAAGGAGAAATTATGTCGGAGACTAAAAAAAAGAAAAAATTATCATTTCCAACAGCATTTACAGTTTTATTTATAGTTTTGTTTTTGTCATGTATATTGACTTATATCATTCCTGCTGGTCTGTATTCCAAATTGTCTTATGATTCTGCTAAGAATGTATTTGCAATTACTGATTCCAAAGGCAATATAACAGAGATGCCTGCTACACAGGAGAGCTTAGACCAATTAAAGATTACAGGAGATATTGAGAAATTTTTAGACGGCAGCATTAATAAGCCTGTATCAATACCCGGAACCTATGAGAAAGTTGAACAGAAGCCTCAGGGGGCAAAAGAATTTATAATAGCACCTATATCTGGTGTATATGATACAATAGGAATAATTTTATTTGTGTTTATTTTGGGCGGTATTATAGGTGTATTGAATGCAATAGGGGCTTTTAGTGCAGGTATTGCTGCATTATCAAGAGCCACTAAAGGAAAAGAGTTTATATTAATAATAGCAGTTACTGCATTAATATCTTTAGGCGGTACAACTTTTGGTTTAGCAGAAGAGACCATAGCATTATATCCTATATTGGTTCCTGTATTCTTAGCAGCTAAATATGATGTACTTGTATGTATTGCTTCTGTTTATATGGGTTCTTGTATAGGAACTATGTTTGCTACTATAGGACCTTTTTCTGTGGTTGTAGCATCAAATGCAGCTGGAATTAGTTTTGCAAATGGATTTAATTTCAGGCTCATTGCATTTATTTTGGGTACGGCTTTAACTATTATTTATATTTTGGTATATGCTAAAAAAGTAAAGAAAGACCCTTCTAAATCTTTTGTATACGATCAAAGAGAAGAGTTTGAAGCTAAATTTAAAACTGAAGGTGAAGCACCTGCTTTAACTTTAAAATTTAAAATTATATTATTAGTGTTTATTGCAAGTTTTGGTGTTTTAGTTTATGGAGTTGCTTCTCAGGGTTGGTGGTTTGAGCAGATGACAGCTTTATTTTTGGTTACTGCTTTAATTATAGGATTTTTATCAGGACTTGGAGAAAAAGAGTTTATTAATCAATTTCTCATAGGTGCCGGCGATTTATTGGGAGTTGCTTTTATAGTTGGTATAGCAAGAAGTATTAATATAGTATTAGAAAATGGAATGGTTTCAGATACTATCTTATACTTTTTCTCAAATTTAGTAATGGGTATGAATAAAAATATATTTATAGTAATGATGCTGTTTATATATTTGATTTTAGGTTTCTTTATACCATCAACTTCTGGAATGGCTGTACTTTCTATACCTATTATGGCTCCTTTAGCAGATTCTGTTGGCATAGGAAGAGATGCTGTTATTTCTGCTTATGTATATGGACAAGGCTTAATGGCATTCATAACTCCTACAGGACTTGCTTTGGCTTCTTTGGCTATGGTAAATGTTACTTATAACAAATGGCTTAAATTAATATTGCCTTTTATGGGAATACTTGTAGTATTTTGTATATTAATGCTTATACTTCAAGTAAACTTATAATAATAA
The DNA here is from genome assembly GCF_934747485.1 of uncultured Brachyspira sp. Taxonomy (GTDB): domain Bacteria; phylum Spirochaetota; class Brachyspiria; order Brachyspirales; family Brachyspiraceae; genus Brachyspira. The sequence goes on from NZ_CAKVGN010000006.1 coordinate 17,811, forward strand.
AATAACTAATAAAAAAGTCTTACTGCAATTAAGTAAGACTTTTTTATTTATTAAGTATAGAATAATTTTTATTTGTTTGTTTGATTTTGATCTATATAACAATAATTAAATTTATGTCTTCCTAAAGGGCTTAATACTACGTTTTTTAATTTTGGGCTAATCATGAGCGAATCTGTTTTATAATAAAGCGGTATTATAGGCATTTCCTCCATAAGTATAGCCTCAGCTTCTTTCATAGCATTCATTCTAACATTATTATCAGCGGAAGTTTTTGCTATATTAATAAAATTATCATAATTAGAATTTGAAAAACCTGTATGATTAATTCCGCTATAACTAGACATTATTTCAAGCATAGTCATAGGGTCATTATAGTCTCCAGTCCAACTCATTCTAACCATTTCATAATCTTTGTCTATTAAACTTTGTAATGTGATTGGAAACTCTTCTTGTAATATAGTAATATCTATATTTAAATTATCTTTCCACATTTGCTGTATAGTCTCTCCAAGAAGTACATAAATTCCGGGTGATACTTTTAGTTCTAAAACAGGGAAATTTTTTCCATTTGGGTATCCAGCTTCAGACATTAACATTTTTGCTTTTTCAACATTAGCTAAATAAGTTTTATTGTTTATATACTCTTGATTTTCAATTCTAAATGTTGAATTTGAGCCTCTAACAGTAGGGGCTACAAATGCTCCTGCCGGTATTTGTCCTCCTTTAGTTACATTTAATACCAAATAATTTCTGTCTATTGCTAAAGATAAAGCCTGCCTTACTCTTTTATCTTTCAAAGCATCATTAGTAATATTAAGCTCTATATAATATGTTCCAATAGCATTATTTTCTGCTATGGAATTATTAGCCTTTAGAGATTCTATTTCAGCAGAAGGAGGCTCTAAAGCAGAAAAATGTATAGAAGAGTTTTTAATACCAGACATAGCTGTATTAGGGTTACTCATTAAGATAAAGTTAATTTTTTTTGGTATTTGTTCATTTGGGTTATAATAATATTTATTTGCAGAAAACACTATCTTTTCATCTATTAGTCTTTCTGTCATAGTATAAGGTCCATTTCCTATATAGGTTTCTGGGTTTAGAGTCCATTCATCTCCATAACTATTTATTATATCTTCCCTTAATGGCATAAATATTCCAGTAGAAGCTATAAACTCAAGAAAATATGGTAAAGGATTCACCAATGTTACTTGAAATGTATAATCATCTATAGCTTTTACAGCCAATTCATTATAGTTCATAGTGCCTTCATTGATTTCTTTGGCGTTTTTTACTATTTCCATCATATATGCATATTCTGCAGCAACATTCGGATCAACGCTTCTCTTCCAAGAATATTCAAAATCTTTAGCAGTAACATTTTTTCCATCAGACCATAAAGCATTGGTTCTTAAATGAAACGTATATGTAAGTCCATCATCTGATATATCCCATTTTATTGCCATACCTTCCTGAACATTATTATTAGAGTCAATTTTAGTTAATCCTTCAAATGCATGAAGTATATAACAGGATACAGCATTTAATGAATTTAATGTTGGGTCTAAAGTTTTTGGTTCTGCACCCATATTAATAGATATATATTCGTTTATAAAAGAATTTTGTTTTGTACAAGAGATTATCGATATAAAGATAAAAAACATAATTAATACAATTTTTTTCATTTTTAATACTCCTAAAGATTTTTTACATTATATGATATGTCTATGCAAAGTCAATAAAAAATTCTATAAATAATAATTATTGCTGATTTATTGCTGATTAAAAATTATTTTATCAATTAATTAAGCTTATATTATTAATAATTGCTATAATTAAAAAAATAATAATTTCAAAATATAAAAGTATTATTAAAATTTTTAATCTTTTTTTATATATTTCCGAGAATATTATAGAATTATAATATTTGGAGCATAAAATGATGAAGAAAGCTTTATTAATAGTTTTAAGTTTAATTTTTATAATATCTTGTAATAAAAAAGATGATAATATTCAAAACGATTATCTTAGCCAAATAGAAAATGAATATAATCAAGATACAGGCAGCAATGTAGTATTAGAAACAGATAATACTACTATTGAAGATACTGGTATACTAACAGATAATCAATATTCTGATATGACTAATGATATTTACACTCAAACTCCTAATAATAATATGCCGGCTAATAATAATTTATATACATCAACAACGCCAAATACATATGCTATGAAAGGTCCAAGAAAAGCTACAGTAAATAACTTTTACAGCCCTTGGGCAGATACACATAAAACAGACCCTGTAATAATACAAGAAATTAGGGTAATGATAGCAAATAGAGAATATGTTCAAGCTAAAAACTATATAGATAGATTAGACTTTAATAATTTACCTGCTAATGTTGATTTAGGTCAATTATATCAATTTAAAGGAATAGTTCATTATTTCTTATCTAAGTCTGATAGGTCAAATATTACTATTGCTAATGATGCTTTTAAAATGGTATCAGCTTCTACAAGAATAGAAAAATTTAAGCCTTTATCATTATTATGGAATGGTATGTTGTATCAAACTTATTCTAATGACCCTAATGAGCTTCAAAATGCTGTTTCATTGTTTGACAACATTATCAATTCTTACCCAAGAACAAGATTTGCTAATGATGCTATATTCTATAAAGCTTTAACACTTAAAAAAATGGGCAGACCTGCTAATGAATATAATGATTTATTATTATCTGTAAAAAGAGGCGGATTTGCTGATACTTTAGTTTTCTCTCAAAAGGTTAATGATTATGTTCCTGCTGCTAAATTAGTTGATGAACAGATGGTGCAGTATTAATTTATAATTAAATATAATTTTTTATAAGATAATGGCAATTTTTAATGATTGCTATTATCTTTTTTTTTATTTAGTTCAAAGAAAATTAATTTCAAAAAATTAAATTTATTATAAAAAATATCTTTATAGTTGACAATTTATTTAACTAATATTATCTTATATTAAAATAAATATAATAATGGGATTGTTTCAAAGATGATGATAGAAGAGAAAAAAGAAGAAAAACTAAATAAAATTTCTGCTCTTACAATGTTTATTTCGTTTTTTTACATAGGTCTTGTTACAATAGGCGGTGGTTTAGCTATGCTCCCTATTATGCAGGAAGAGTTTGTTGATAAGAGGAAGTTTTTAACAAAGTCTGAGATAGTAGATGTATTTGCATTGGCACAGAGTATTCCCGGTGTTATAGCAGTTAATACTTCGCTTCTTACTGGTTTTAAAATTGCCGGGGTTTTTGGAGGTATAATGGCTGGTATTGGGGTGATGATGCCTTCTTTTATTATTATACTTATAATAGCTCCTATATTTGAAAGAATACAAAACTTAGAATATGTGAATAAGGCTTTTTTGGGCATAAAGGGGGCAATAGCGGCTTTAATACTTCTCTCTGCTTATGATATGGGAAAGAGTGTTTTAAAAAATAAATTTACAGCTATACTTTTTATTTTAAGTTTTATTTTGGTTGTATTTCTTAATTTTAATGTTATATACACTTTACTTATTTCTGCTTTTTTGGGCTGGGTTTATTATTTAATTAGCAAAAAGTTTATTAGGAATTAATAATGATATATTTTAGATTGTTTTATATATTTGCAAAGCTTGGAATTTTTACTTATGGCGGCGGCTATGCTATTATAGCTTTACTTTTAGGAATATTGGAAGGATACGGCTGGATTAGTTCTAGCGAGTTTTCTAATCTTGTTGCTATATCTCAAATTACTCCGGGTCCTATAGCTATTAATGCTGCCACTTTTGTTGGTTATAAGGTTGCTGGTGTGTTAGGCTCTTCTGTTGCTACTTTTGGCATATTTTTGCCTGCTTTTATAATATGCATGGTTGTTTCTAAGTTTTTTTATACTCTAAAAAACAATGAACAGTTTAATAGTATAATGAATGGACTTAGAGTATGTGCTGTTGCTTTAATAGTTTCTGCTGTTATTACATTTTGCAAAGATGCTTTCTTTGTAAAATTAACTGACTCCTCTATACTTAATAATATAGCATTTATAAAAAATATTTTTAATTATATAAGCCCAATAGGATTATTTATATTTGCTTTATCTATCTTTCTTAAAAAAATAAAAATAGCAGGGAGAAAAGTACCCATCATAGCTATAATATTAATAGCAGCAGTGATTGGAGTTATTTTTTACTAATAAATCCTTGTACAAATCCTTTTATAAAGAAAAGTCCATAAGTGAGATGCGATAAAAATATTCCCACAGCTTTACAAAAACCTTTTGCAATCGACAATGTACTTGCCCAGCTTCCAAGCAAACATAATGCATAAAAACTATGAGGAAATAGTAATAAAGCAGGAAATATATTTTTACTAATTGCTGGTATTAAATTATTTAAAACTTGAGGCAAATTAAAATATAATGCAATTGGCAGAAAAATAGTATAAATTAAAAATATTGAAGGTATAAAGTATGATAAAGCTAATGAGTTTCCGCCGAATCTTTTAACAAAATATCCTCTATGCCATGCATAACCTTTTAGCTGTTTGAAATGTCCAAAAAATAAATCTCTTCTATGATGATAAACTAAAGCTTCAGGAGTGTATAATATTTTTTCTTTTTGTTTCATAATATTGTTGCAAAGAATAGTATCTTCTCCGGGCCAATACTCGCTGTCAAAACCTCCAGCTCTATCATAAAGTTCTCTTGTAATTATAAAATTACAGCTTGGATAATCATTAACATATTGAACTTTATCAGGTATATATCTTGCTTTATGTTTTCCGCTCATAAGTGTTGAGCTATAAATAAGCCCGCTAATTTGTTTTGAAAAATTATCTTTAGGAGTATTAACAGCAGGTCCTCCAAGTGCATAAACTTTTTTACTCTCCATTGCTCTTAATGCATTCAAAAGCCAATCTTTTTCTGGATATGTATCATCATCTAAAAATGCTAATATGCTTCCTTTAGAGTTTTTCACTCCAATAGCTCTTTTTATTGCAGGAGGAAGTTCTCCTGTTTCTACTATTTTTATTCTTTCATCTTTAAAAAGTGCTATATCAATTTCTTCTTCAGTATATTTGTCTGGAAGTATTATCAGTTCAAAGTTTGTGTATATTTGTTCAAGTAAATATTCTGTTTCTTCTTTTATATAATCATTAATTTTTTTTAATGGTATAATAATGCTTACTAATGGTTTTTCTTTTAATTCTGAAAATAAATCATCATAAAAATGAATAATATTGAGCCTATAAAATATTGCCAAAGTATCAATAAATGTTCTCCACAAAATAGGAAATCTAATAAAACCAAAATGTCTATTTGGATTAACTATTACATGAGCAGAAACTATTTTTTTATTGTTAGAATTACAAGCTACTAATACTTCCAAATCATAAGCAAATGCCTTTACAAGTATTCTTGGAAAAATATTTATTATTGCCTCTCTTTTAAAAAGTTTTAATCCTGTTTGAGTGTCTTGTATTGGGAGATGAAAAAATATCTTTACAAACATAAAATAAATAAAAGAAATAAGTTTTCGTATATTAGAATAATTAACAATAGAATCTTTATGTCTTTTAGAGCCTATAACAACATCAGCATTTTCTTTTTGCATAATATCAAAGAAGTTTTCTAATTGCGAAGGGTCTATTTCCATATCTCCGTCACAAAAAATTATATATTTGCCGTTAGAAACTTCACAAGCTCTTTTTAATGCATGACCTTTGCCTTGATTTTCTTTAGCATAAACCCCTATTATGTTTTTTAGGTTTGCATTTTTATTTTTAAAATTTAAGCATATTTTTTTTATTTCTTCTTTCGAGTTGTCGCTGCTTCCGTCATCAGAAATAATTATTTCAAAGTTCATCAAAAACGGAGAAACTTTTTCTATAAGTATATTAATATTTTTTTCTATATTTTTTTCTATATTGTATACAGGCACTAATATTGATACTAATTCATTTATCTTCATAGGAATACTTTAATTATTTTTTTATTATGTTTATTATAATTGATAATTTATAAAATTTAAATAGATATATTATTATTAATTATTAATCATTGACAATTTTTCATCTTAATACTAAAATAAGACTATAAAATTATGGAGGCATATAAATAATGAAAGATGCAGTTATATCATTAGATATCGGAGGCACTTCAATAAAGGGTGCTATAATTAATAAAGATGGAGATATTTTATATAAAGATAATTTTAATATAGAAGCTAATTTTACTTCTGAAGAACATAAGACAAACATATCAAATATAATCAAAAAACTTTTAGAAAATATGCCTTCAGAATATAGAGCTATAGGAATTGGTTTAGATTGTCCTGGAGTTATGAATTCTGAGACACTTCATATGGGTGGAGCAGAGAACGTTCCTGGTTTGCATGGCATTAAGTTTTCTGATATAGGAGATTTATTTGACTTACCTGTAAGAACTGCCAATGATGCAAGTATGGCGGCATTAGGCGAGGCTAAATATGGAAGCGGTAAGGACAAAGAATATAAATCTGTAATGTTTGTTACACTTGGTACAGGAGTAGGCGGAGGATTCGTGCTTAATGGAAAATTGTTTACAGGTTCTTTGGGCGGTGCCGGCGAGATTGGGCATGTATTTGTAGTTCCTGATGGAGATAAATGTAATTGCGGTTCAAGCGGCTGTATAGAGCGTTATGCTTCTGCTACTGGTTTTATTGCTATGGCTAAGCAAAAGATTCATAAAGGTGTAATCCCTACTACTTTAACTTATGAAGAATTAGATAAAGGCAAGGCTAAGGCATTATTTGATGCAGCTAAAAAGGGAGACCTTCTTGCTAAAGAGACTATTGCAGAATGTTCTTATTATTTAGGCATGTCTATAGCACAGGCTTTGAATATGCTTGATTTGGATTTAGTTCTTATAGGCGGCGGGCTTTGTAAGGACTTTGATATGATGATAGAGCATATTAAAAGAGGTGTTAATAATTATGGGCTTAGAATGATGGTGAGAAATCTTGAAATAAAGCCTGCTTCTTTGAGTAATGATGCTGGTGTGTTAGGTTGTGCTGCTATGTTCTTTAAAAATTAATTGCAGTACACATCTACTAAAGCATTATATATTTTATCTGATATATTGCTTAATTCTTTGGTGCTTCCTAATCTCCAATCATGTATAAATCCGGATTCTATCATAACGGAAGGTATATCTTTTTTGAATGTTTGTTTATTGTACTCATATTCAAAGCTATCACCCAATAGAACTAAACCTCTTAAAGCGATTCCTTTATTTAATAAATCTTCTTTATTATAAAATTTCCATACATTATCTGGAAGTATATTATCTGTTGCTATAACAGGAGATATTTTATAACTTTCCTGCATTCTTTCAGATATTTTGTTTGCTATTTTCATAGAAGTTTGAAACTCACCATTATATGGACTTACTATAATATGAAATCCTTCTGTTTTTTCTCTTAGTTTTACATAAGGCATATAATCGAAATGTAAACTTATTAAAGCGTCAAAATTATTATCTATGGCATAATGTCTAATAGCATATATTTCCATAGTTTGATATCTTGTTAAATTTCCTGTTCTTTCAGTTTTTTCTAATTCTGTATTGTATATGCCTAACAGTTTTTGATAATTATTTGTTATATATTCTTTTATAGGTCTGTCGTAATAAGCCCCTGTTCTGCTTAAAGTGTATTCAAATCTCTCATCTTTATCAAGTATTGCTGTAAGCTGTTTTGCAAGTCTCAAAGTCATATAATATTCATAACCCAAAAAGCCTTTAGCACCTTTTGTAACTGCATTATGACCGGGGTCTATTAATATTTTAATTTTTCTGTTTTCTTTTTTATTGCTTATATAATTATTTTGATTAGTATTTGTTTTTTTATAGCTTATATCTCTGCTAATATTATCATTTGCTGTTATCATTAAAGAAGAAAATGATATTATAATTAATACAATAATAACTGTAGAAAAAATTATAAAGCGGTTTTTATTTTCCATATTAGTTTGTATATCGGATTTTTTGTTATAAATTTTATTTGCTTAAATTATCTTAATATGTATATTCTTTTTTTTACATTTATGTTATAATACCAATTATTATTGTTATGGAAAAATAGAAATAAATTATATTAGAATAGAGGTTACAAAATATGATGAAAAACAAAGAGCGGGCATTATGGATATTTCTTTTAATATTTGTTTTAGCCATATCATTTTTTAATTTTAAGAGTCCTTCAATAGCAATAGCACAGCAGGGAATGGCACAATCAGATAATGATTTTTATTATTACAGCAGATTATTCCAAAAAGTTTTTGCTACATTACAGCAAAACTTTGTTGATACAAATAATGTTACTACAAAAAAGCTTATGTATGGTGCTATCAAAGGTATGCTTGAAGCAACCGATGACCCATTTACATTCTTGCTTGATGAGAAATTAAATGAGGCACTTAGTACAGAGATGTCTGGAAAATACGGCGGAGTCGGATTATCTATATCAAAGCAAGCAGATAGAGGTCTTTTGGTTGTAGCTCCTATAGAAGACGGTCCGGGCGAGAAGGCTGGAATATTGCCTGGGGACATTATTATAGAAATAAATGGTGAAAGCACTAAAGATATGTCCGTAGATAATGCTGCAAATATCATGCGTGGTAAGGCCGGCACTAAAGTAAAATTAAAAATAGCAAGACAAGGTGTGGTTGATCCTATAGAATATACTTTAACAAGGGCTATAGTTGAGATAAAAAGCGTAAAATATAAAATGTTAGAAGACAGCACTATAGGATATATTAGAATAACAAATTTTGGAGATGATACTTCAAAAGAATTAGACACTGCTTTAGTTGATCTTAAAAAGAAAGGCATGACAAAGCTTATATTAGACTTAAGAAATAATCCGGGCGGAAGATTGGATACTGCTATTAATATTGTAGAAGAGTTTTTATCTGATGGTAAAATAGTTTATACAAGAGGAAGAACTAAAAACGAAAATCAGGATTATTATGCTACTGTTAAAGGCGATCAGTGGGTGGATGGTGATATGTTGGTTCTTGTTAATCAATACAGTGCTTCCGCATCAGAGATTTTAGCTGGAGCTTTGCAGGATAATAATAGAGCAAAATTATTAGGTGAAACTACATTCGGTAAGTTTAGTGTTCAATATGTCTTGCCTTTAGATATAAAAGATAATACAGCGTTTAAGTTTACAGTAGCACATTATTATACACCTAATGGCAGAAGACTTCATGGCAAGGGATTAACTCCGGATTTTGTTGTTGTTGAGCCTAAATTGAGCAATACAGATGTAATAGCATTGACAGAGCTTAGAAAAGGCGGACAGATTGCAGAATATGTGAAAAAATATCCAAAAGAAGAAGCAGATAAAAATGCTTTGCCTCAATTTAAAGAAGAGCTTAAAAATAAGAATATCATTGCTAGTGATTATTTACTTGAGAGGCTGATATATAATGAGCGTAATTTAGGCAACTATAATGAGATAGTTGATCTTAAATATGATAAACAGCTTAAATCTGCTATTGATTATTTAAATACAGGCAAACAGCCTCCGCAAGATAAAGAAGAACCAAGAGAAAATTGGTCTAATGAAAAAGAATAATAATTAAATTTTTAAGGTATATGCATTTTTGTATATACCTTTTAAATTTTTTATTTGCTTAAATTTAACTAATAAATACCGTTATTAATAAATAGTATAAAAAATTTTTATAAGGGTTTTTTTATATGACTTTTTTAGAAATTGAATTAAATAAAGATAAAAAAATCGAAGGTGAAGATTTTAAATATAAGAAAAAGCTGATAGTAGTATTAATTATTTCTGTATTAATATCGGCTATGCTTATCATTAGGCTATTTTATTTGCAAATAATTTTGAACTCTCATTATGACAGTTTAGCAAGAAACAATAAAGAGCAAATAATACCAATAGATGCATATAGGGGAGAGATATTCGATAGAAATGGCGTTATTGTGGCAGAGAACATAAAAATCTATACAATGTACATTATACCTGTTTATTTGCCTAAGAATTATTTTGAGAGAGAGGAGCTTTTATATAGGGTTTCTAAACTATTTAATATAGATTTGGGTTCTATAAAAGAAAGCTTATCTAAAGTTTCTAAAAACAGTTATGATTCTGTGGAGATATCTGATAATATTAGTATGTCCCAGATGAGCTATTTGGCAGAGCGTTCTGAGGATTTTCCGGGCGTATATTATGGAAGTAAATCTATAAGAAACTATCCGCTTGGCGAGACTATGACGCATATATTGGGTTATATAGGTAATATTTCGCAGGAAGAGTTTGAAAGTAAAAGAATAGAGGGATATAGAAGAGACAGCGTTATTGGTAAAGAAGGCGTTGAGCAGTATTATGATAAAGAGCTTAGAGGAATAGACGGTTATGAGCAGTGGATAGTTGACTCAAGAAACAGAGTAAAAGAAACCATTGCTCCTGCAGTTGGTAAGCCTATACCGGGTAAAAAATTAATACTTAGTATAGATTCTAAAATACAAAAAGATGCAGAAGAGCTTCTTAGAGGTCAGGTTGGAACTATTATAATATCGAAGCCTACTACTGGTGAAATACTTGCTATGGTAAGTTCGCCTTGGTATGACCCTAATATTTTTATAGGTAAAATAGATGCTAAGAAATATTCTGAGCTCATCAATAACCCTGCTAATCCATTTTGGAATAAGGCTATAAGGGGAAGATATCCTCCGGGCTCTACTTTTAAGCTTGTTAGTGCTTTGGGGGCTCTTGCTGAAGGAAGAATTGGAGCTTATACTACAAGATTCTGTGCGGGAGGTATGCTTCTTGAAAACAGATTTTATAGATGTACTGGTCATCACGGCTATGTTAATATGTATAAGGCTATTCAATTTTCTTGCAACACTTATTTCTACAACTTGGCTTATGAGCTTGGACCAAACTTTATAAAGAAATATGCTGAATTATTAGGATTTGGAGAGCTTACAGGTATAGATTTGCCGGGTGAAAAAATAGGTACAGTTCCTAGTTCTGAATGGAAGAGAAGAAAGATTGGTGAATATTGGTGGGACGGTGATACGCTTCAATATGCAATTGGTCAGGGTTATATGTCTGCTACTCCTATAGCGGTTCATATGGCTACTTCTGCTATCATAAATGACGGTATTATGTATAGACCTCATGTTGTTAAAGAGATTAGAAGTTCTCAAACTGATGAGGTAATATATAACAATGATAAGATTGTAATGAAAAAATTGGAAATAAGTAAAGATATATTCACGGTTATAAAAGAAGGCATGAGAATGGCTGTAGCAGGCGGTACTGCAAGAAATGGTGCTTGGTCGCCTAATATAAAATTGGCAGCTAAAACTTCTACAGCACAAAACGCTCAAGGTAAAGACCATACTTGGATTACTATTTATGGACCTTATAATCAAAGACCTAAAGATGATATGATTGCTGTAACAGTTATGCTTGAAAACAGCGGCGGCGGCGGCGGTTCTACTGCCGGACCTATTGCTACTGCTATGCTTCGCTCTATAATAGACGGTGATGACCCTATACAGGCAAGAAACTCTATATATGGAAGAATGCAAAGCATATATAGGCAAGTTAGAATTGCAAGACAGCAGCAAGCTTTAGAAAATGCTGAAAATGCTAATAATAATAACGAAAACACTGAAAAAAATATAAATACTCAAGAGGATAATAGAATACAATATGAATGAAAAAAAAGAATTAAAAAGATTATTTGTATTTGATTGGAGAATACTTATTTCCATACTTTTTCTTATGGTGGCAGGTGCTATAGCTGTATATTCTTCAACATATTCTCCAGATTCTGGTAAAACGAGTTGGATATTTTTGAAATATATATTTTTCTCTGTTGTCGGTCTTGTTATTATGTGTATTACTATGTTTATCAACTACACTAAACTTGCAGAACATAGAATGTCTTTATATATACCTATGCTTATTGTTTTGATACTTGTACTTATTCCCGGAGTAGGTACTACTATTAACGGAAGCAGCAGCTGGCTTTTTGGTATGCAGCCTTCAGAGTTTGGTAAGATAGTAATGATTATATTTTTAGCTGGTTATTTAGACCAAATAGGTGATAAAATAAAGCAAGAAAAATATTTTTTAATAGCGGGGATTTTTATTTCAATACCTATTGGTTTAGTTTTAATGCAGCCGGATTTGGGTACTGTTTTAGTATATTGTTTTATAGTGTTTGTTATGTTATTTGTGGGAGGGGTGCCTTTAAGATATATTATATCATTATTAAGTATAGGTGTTATAGGTTTATCTATACCTATGTTTTTGGAATATAAAAGAATGTCTGATGATATAAATAATATTCTTTTTAACTTCCTATCACAAAGGCTTTATATAGGATATATTGCTGGAGGATTTTTATTTATATCAATACTCCTTCTTACAATAAACTTCTATATGAACAATAAATATGTAGAGCTGCTTTCATTTTCTTTTTTTGTTTTGTTTTTAAGTATGTGTGCTGCTTTAACTTTTGATATAGGATTAAAGACTTATCAGAAAGAGAGATTATTAGTATTTATGAATCCAGAGCTTACTAGGCTTAGTTCCGGGTATAATATCATTCAATCATTAATTGCTGTTGGAAGCGGCGGGCTTTTTGGTGAAGGATTTCTCAATGGAAGTCAGTCTCAATTAAACTTTATACCTCAGCAGGTAAATGACTTTATTTTCTCAAATATTTGCGAAGAGTGGGGATTTATTGGAAGTGCTTTGGTGGTATTAGCTTATGCTACTATATTTGTGAGGGGTATTACTGTTGCTTATTTTGCTAAAGATAGGCTTGGAGCATTAATTATATCTGGCGTAATAGCTATGTTTTTATGCCATGTTCTTATTAATATTGGTATGGTAGTTGGAATGATGCCTATTACAGGTTTAACTTTGCCTTTTGTAAGCAGCGGCGGTTCTTCTATTTTAACTTTTTCTATATCTATTGGGCTTATATTTAATGTTGAAGCGAGAAGGTATGTACATTAATGGGTATTGCAAGAAATAATATTTTAACTGAGAAAGTATTAATAGTTGATACTAATATCGATTATGCTAAGTTTATTCAGAAATTCTTAAAAAAAAATAATTATTTATGTTATATAGCTTTATCTTATGAAGAAGCTATTAATATGACATATGAGAAAATACCAGATTGTATATTAGTTGATTATATGCTTCCTAATGCGGGAGCTTGCAGATTGGCTGAATATATAAAATCTGATAATTTATTAAAAAATATAGCTGTACTATTTTTAACTGCTTCTGATAATAAAACAGAATCTCTTAAAGCATTTGACTGCGGGGCTGATGGTTTTTTTGAGAAGTCTATTGATACGGATTTGTTTCTCTCTAAAATGAAATCTTATATTAGGCTTAAAAAGGCTATAGAATCTAATATGATGTATATGGATATATTAAAGAGAGATATAGAATATGCTGCCAAATTGCAAAAGACTATACTTTCTTACGGCAACACATCTATACCTAAAAATGAAATATCTATACATCATTATGCACCAAATGAGGTTTCTGGAGACTATAGCGGAATAAAGCTCATTAATGATGGATATTATGCTATACTTCTTGCCGATGTATCCGGACATGGGGTTGCTGCAAGCATGCTCACTATTTTAATAAAATCTTTTTTTGATTCGCATGCTATTATAGATGATAAAAATACTTCGCCTGCTGTTTTTTTAGATAAGCTTAATAAATTTTTTATAGAAGAGGGATTTGATAAAAATTTATTTGCATGTGTATTTTATGCAATTTATAATAATGAAACAGGCAAATTGTTGTGTTCATCTGCAGGTTCTCCAAAACCTATTTACTATTCAAACAGTGAAGATGAAATACATACCATAGATATAGACGGTACTTTAATTGGAATGATTGATAATAGCGAGTATACAGAGATAGAAATTCAATTAAATAGAAATGATATTTTATTTGTTTTTACAGATGGAGCTTATGAGGTATTTGATGATAATAATAATATGTTTGGCGATGAACATTTAAGACAAATATTTTCTAAAAATGTTAAAAATAATGTTGATGATATTAAAGAAAAGATTATTGCTGAGATAAAATCTTTTACAAAAGAGCCTTTAAAAGATGATGTCAGTATGATTATTTTGAAAAGGACTAATTAAGAAAATAATTTAATAAAACAATAAAAAAATTCTTTTTTTGCAAAAAATATAATAACTAAAAAACTATAGATTACGATAATATTGTTAGTTGACATATTATAGTTTTTTCTGTATTATGTATACTATTATGTTATTTAGGTGTGAATGTTTATGAAATTTAAAATAGCAATATTGACTGTAGTTAATTTAATAGCTTTTATAGCATTACTTTATATGTTTGATATATTTGGAGTTGTTAATTATTATACTTTAATGCGTACTAAAATAGCTCCTAATGTGCCTTCTTTTTTAACAAGATTTACTCAAAAGCCAAGAGTTGAAGACATGGCTCTTTTGGCGAGAGATGACCTTAATAAAATGAGGGAATCTTTTAATTTAAGAGAAAAAGATATACAAGCACAGGAAGCTTTAATAGCTAGTAAGGCTATAGAATTAAATTCACAATCTGAATTAATAGAGCAGGATAGGCAAAACTTATTAAATGCTTGGTCTAATTATCAGGCTACTATGGACGAATCTGCTCAGTATCAATTAGTGCTTACAGATTTGGCTAACAAAATTAACAGCATGCCTCCTCAAAACTCTGTTGCTTTGCTTAATCAGTTGGCTGCTAATGGTTCTGATGATTTAATTATAGATGTGTTAGTAGAAATGGATTCAATAGCTGCAGCAGAAGGAAGAAACAGTACAACTTCTTATTTGCTTAGTTTGATGGACACTACAGTGGCAGCAAGAATATTAGAGAAATATGAAGCACGCACTAACCCTAATAATAATACAGTACCTTCATCTCCTAATGATTTCCCTTCATATACTCCGGATAATAACGAAATGCTTAATGACGGTATAATGGATATGGGAGCTTAAATAGAAATTAATAATTTTTATATAATAAAAAGATGCTGGAATTTTTTCTTATTCTAGCATCTTTTTTATATTTTTTATTAACTATTTGTTTTCTAAATGTTTTATAGCCCATTCACTCATTAATATGGTTGGCTGATATAGTTGTGATTCATCTATTTCAAATTTGCTGTTATGATGAGGAATATTTTTTTCTGTCATAGTAGAGAAGAAAATAAATACTCCGGGTATTTTTTGTTGATATTCAGCAAAATCCTCTCCTCCCATAGAAGGTATAAATTGAGGCAATTTTTTAAATCCTAATTCTTTGCACACTTGAGTTAATTCATCTGCTATTTTTTTATCATTAATAACAGGAGGACAGCCCCATTCTATAGTTACTTCTGCTTTTAATCTATTAGCCATAGCAATATATTCTGATATTTCTTTTATCCTGCTTCCTATGAATTTTCTATTCTCTTCACTAAATGTTCTAAAAGTTCCTTCTATGTTTACTTCTGAAGGTATAATATTATATTGGCTTCCTCCGCTAATTACACATATTGATATAACAACAGGGTCAGTAGCTATTATTTCTCTGCTTTTTATGTTGTATATAGCTTGTACTATTTGACTTGCAGTTAATATTGGGTCAAATCCTGAATGAGGATAAGCTCCATGCGAACCTTTACCTACAACTTTAATAATAAATTTATCATTAGAAGCCATTAATCCTCCTTCCTGAATAATAAATTCACTATTAGACATACCACTATCTATATTTCCAACATGCGTACCAACTATAGCACTAACACCATCTAATAAACCATCTTTTATTAAATTATTTGCCCCTTTTGATATCTCTTCAGCAGTTTGAAAAACTAATCTCACAGCACCATTTTTCAATCTATCTTTATTTTCTAATAAATAATAAGCAGCACCTAATAAACAAGCAGTATGAGCATCATGTCCGCAAGCATGCATATTACCATTCTTTGAAGCATATTCAACTCCTGTCTCTTCTGCTATAGGTAAAGCGTCCATATCAGCCCTAATAGCAACTATATTGCCGCTATTAACATTTCCTATATCACATACCATTCCAGAATCTAAAGAGCATTCTTTTATTTCAAGTCCCAATGATTTTAGTTTATCAACAACATATTTTTTTGTTTGAGGCAGCTCTGTGCCAACTTCTGGTATTTTGTGTAATTGCCTTCTCATTGTAATAATCATTTCATTTAATTTTTTATTTTCCATTTTTATATATGCCTTTATTAAAAATATAATATAAAATATATCAATATTTAGTATAATATCAATATTTAAATTTTAATAAAGTAATATTAATTTTTGCAATTAATTAATTTTCATTGTACTATTTAATTAATTAATATTTAGGACTGATATTATGAAGCCTATATCTAAAGAAACAATTAAGTTTTTATTGGAATTACAGCAAAATGAGATTACAGAACATGCAATATATTTAAACCTTGCTAAATTTGTAAAAAAAGAAGATGATAAACAAATACTTATCAATATTGGGGGAGAAGAATTTACTCATGCTAAAATATTAGAAAAATATACTAATAAAAAACTAAGACCTCAAAAGTTTAAAGTTTTTAAATATTTTATTTTAAGTTTTATATTTGGGTATACATTTGTTATTAAGATAATGGAATCTGGAGAGAAGAGTGCTGAGTATATATATTCTAAGATAGTTGATGAAGTGCCTGATGCTAAAACTATAGCTTTTGAAGAATATGAGCATGAAAACAAACTTATATCAATTTTAGATGAGGATAGGCTTAAATATGTTGGTTCTATGGTTTTGGGTTTAAGTGATGCTTTAGTTGAAATTAGCGGCACTTTAGCTGGGCTTACTTTTGCTTTGCAGGATAATAGGCTTGTGGCTTTATCTGGAATAATTACTGGAATATCAGCTACACTTTCTATGGCTTCTTCTGAATATTTATCTGCTAAGGCTGATGGAAGTAAAAATGCTTTTAAATCTTGTTCTTATACTGGAATAATGTATTTAATTACTGTGAGTCTTTTAATTATGCCTTATTTAGTTTTCAATGTTTCTATTTATGCACTTATTGCCATGCTTATAATTGTTATAACTATAATATTTTGTTTTACTTTTTATATTGCTGTGGCTAAGAGTATTTCTTTTAGAGAGAGATTTTTTGAGATGGCTGGTGTTAGCTTAACAGTTGCTGCTATAAGTTTCTTTGTTGGAATGCTTGTAAAACAATTTTTGGGTATTGATATTTAAAAGTTTAAAAAAGGAAATTATTTTTAGATGAAAAGAGAATATAGATACAATATAGAACATAATGATTTTATTGATTTTCAGCTTCACTATTTGAAAACTAATCCTGAGCTTCAAAGTTCATTAAAAAAAAATCTAATTATTATTATATTGCTATATGCGGCGGTTCTTATAGGAATGTTTGTATATTTTAAAAGCAGTTTATTTATGCTTTTGATAGTTGCTTTGTTAATAACTCTTGTATCTATTTTACAGATAATTAGCTATAAAAAAAGAGTTCAAAAAAATATCGTAAAGAAAGTTTTGTCTTATATAAAAACAGGAAAGCTTGATGATATTTTTGGTGAGAAAATTTTAACTGTTTATGATGAAAAGATTGTTTTTAATGAAACTAAGGGTATAAAAAACTTTAATAAATCTGATATAAAAAAAATAGAGCAGAGTAAATTATGTGTTTTTATATATACAGATGATATGTCTGCTATAATAATTCCTAAAAAAGTTCTAAGCAAAGAAGATATTGATTTTCTTATTTCCTACAAAAAAATATAATAATTTTCATTTTGTGGTTATTGACTTTTGTTTTTTAAATGTTAGAATAATCTAACATTATATAACAGGAGTTTTTATTGTGAATAAATTTATAAATATAGATGAAAGCGTGTATAATACATGTAAAAATCATAGTGAAATAAAAGATATATTATATGATTTGGGTTTTGAGGCTATAAAAAATCCTCTTATGTTTAATACTGTTGCTAAGAAAATAAGCATTAAAAAAGCATTAGAGATTAAAAAAGTAAGTGAAGATAAGTTAATAGAAAAATTTAGAGAAAATGGTTTTGATATTGCTAATAGAAACAGTATTTTAAAAGATTTGATAATGAGGCTTCATAATAATGAAAATGCTGAAAGTATAAAAAAAGAATTTGATATAAAATTAAATAAAGTATCTGCTATTGAAATACATAATGCCATGCATGAATTAATAAAAGAAGGAATGGATGTTGATGAAGCTAAAGAATATTTTTATATTAGGAGTTTAATTTTAAAAGATGCTATAGAGAACAGTGAAGATGATATAATATATTTCAAAAATACAAACAGAGAGATAGAAAAATTATTAAAAGATATATTAGAAAATAGAAATAGAGATATTTTTGAAGAGCTTTATAAAAAAGTAAAAAAACATTATATAAAAAAAGAATCTTTAATTTTTACAGCATTAAAAAAACATGATAATGATGAGCCTTCAAAGGTTATGTCTAAAGTAGATAAAGATATAATGGAGCATATGGATTATATAAAGAATAATAATCTTGATGATAATAGTTTTTTTACTGAGATAGATAAGCTTTACAATAATATAAATGATATGATTTATAAAGAAGAAAATATATTAATACCGCTTGCTTCATCTGTGCTTTCTGAAGATGAATTAAAAGAGATAAAAGATAACTATATTAAATAAATTATTATATTTTAACTTTTATAGCATAATGATAGTTAATAATACTATATTAACTATCATTTTTTTGTTTAAAAATTTTTATTATTGTGTTAGACTATATGAAATAATATTTTTATGTACGTTATAGGGGTAATATGTTAAATTGGTTTAATAAAGATGAGGAAGCTATAAAAACAAAAGATAGTATATTTGAAAAATATCATCATATTATATCTTGGATACCTTTTGTTGCTAGTGTATTTTATTGTACATCTCCATTAGATATAGTCTCTGATATACTTCCTTTATCCGGCAGAATAGATGAGGGTTTTTTATTGGTGGCAACTGTATTGCATGGTGTTCAAAATGGAGTTTTTTATTTTTATCCTAAAATTAGAAGAGTTATAAAAATAATAAAATATATTGTAATCATCATTGGTATAATATTTATAGTTGGGTTATTTGGTCATTTAATGATTAGTTCTTAATAAAGATATTAAAGCTGTTTTATTTTTTCAAGCATATCTTTTGATTTTACATTGCCTGTTTTTTTATATAATTCATATAAAAGAGCATATATTTTTTTATTGTTATCACCATACTCTAAACATTTTTCAAATACTTCTATTGATTTGTTATAATCATTTATTTCTTTATAGCATAGACCAAGATAATATAAACTCTCTTCATCATATTTGTTAAGCTCTAATGCTCTATTAAAAGAATCAATTGCTTCATCAATTCTATTTGTATTAAATAAAGCAATGCCTAAATAACGCCAATTAATATATTCTCTTGGAGCTATCATAAAAGACTTGTTTAACACCTCTATAGCTTCATTAAACATTTTTAATTCTATATAGCAGTTTCCAAGATAATTTAGGCTTATATAATCATTATTTTCTAATTCGTATGCTTTTGTTAAATAAAAAATTGCTTCTTTAAAATTTTCTATTTTTGTATATGATATGCCAATCAAACGCCATATTGTATAATCTTTATCATTTATATTAAGTGCTGTTTTTAATACTTCTATAGCTTCATTATATTTTTGCAATTGTGTATAAAATATTGCAAAGTCTACTCTCACTTTATGGTTATTAGGCTCTAATTTGCAAATGGTTTTATATTGTTCTATTGTGTTATTAATTTTAGTTTCTAAGCTTTCATTCATAAAGGTGATTCTTGCCTTATAGTTTTTTTGATTTTCGTATTATATAGTATATAATGTTTGAAGTAAATATATTATGAGAAATAATAAAAATGGATAAATATGATATTAGAAAAAAGATTTACAGCGACAAAAATCTTGAGAAAAAAATAAAAGAGGAAGTTGAAAATTATTTGGATAATAGTGTTTTAAAACTATATAGTTCTTCTTGTGTTAGTGAGTATAGTTATAATAATAATTTTGAGGTTGTTACCGCTGAGATATTTGAAGATGGTTATATTTTATCTGATATTCATATAGAAGTTAATATGGTTGTTTATGATTATATTTCTAATGATGATTATAAAAGAGAGAGAAAAGTTTTAATTAATAATAAATATTTTATTGGTTTTAATATTAGATTTAGTTTGAATAGTAATAACACTATAGAGAATTTGATTTTGAGATATTTTAATATATACGCTATAAGCCAAAACGAATGATAATTTTTTAAAATCAATATCCATTATCTCTTATGGCAAAACCTAAAGATAGCCCTATAGAGAATCCAGAAATTTCTAATTTATCAAGTACTTTGTATCCCATATAGTTCATAAAATAATTATTTATATAATCAGTATTGTATTTAAAAGCAAAATTATAGTTAAAGTAAATTCCTGCCAAAAAAGATACATTTTTAGTTAGATGATAATATAAATTAATATCAAGTTTTATATATGGTATAACAACGCTTTTAAATACATTTTTTATATCATTATAATTATATTCATCTTTACCTGTTAAAAAATACTCATCAGTAGAAGCTAATTGGCTTATAACATTTCCAGAAAAAGGAGTGTTTACACCGCCTCCTATACCTATAGAATAAGATAAATTATAATTAGTGACATTATTAATAATTTTTATTGAAACTCCTGTAGTTAGAGTGTGAAGAAATGTAATCTCGTAAAATCTGCCTATTCCATAAAGATCTATATTATATTCAAGTGGAAGTGTGGAAGCCATATAACCTATAGTTCCTACTACACTTAAACTATTAATATATTTATTATCAAACTTAAAATTATACCCTATTTCAGAAAGAACGCCCGCACTCCAATATACATATTCATATACATCTTTTAAATAATCTTGGCTATTTATACTTTTGTTTAAAATAGACACATTTCCATCATTATGCAAGAATAAAGAAAAATCTATTCCTGCAAAAACATTATTATAAAAAATAAAAATAAGTATAATATATTTAAAATATTTCTTCATAAACAATAACCTTAAGTTAATCATTCAATTCTTTTTATTTGATTGCTTCCTTTTCTTCCAATTGATAAACCAATATTAAGCCCAACACCAATTGATGAATATGAATAGTTTCGATAGTATTCATCATTAAAATAAAGATTTAATGTATCTGTATTAAATTTCATATCCATGCTATATGTAAAATAAAATCCTGCAATCAAAGAAACAAAATCATTAAAGAAATAATATACGTCCATAGTCAATTTTATATAAGGAATAACTCTGCTGTCAAATAAAGTTTTTATATAATTATAATCATATTTTCCATTATTAATTGGAAAAGGAGATTTACCTGTTGGATCTTCAACATTATTTTTTCTAATATCTGCCGAGAAAGGTATTCTTACTCCTCCGCCTATACCAAATGATAATCTATCAAATACATAAAATTTTTGAATTAATCCTAAATGTAAAGTGTGAAATAATACATTATTTGTAATATATTTAGTATTATATCCATAATATGACATAGACATTGGAAATAATTGATATCCTATTTCAGCCATTACACTTATGCTTTTAAAAATACCATTTTTTGTATAGAAATTATATCCTATTTGAGACTGCACTCCTACCTCATAATAATCGCTATCTTTAGAAGTTAATAAAGAATAATAGGTTCCTGCAGATGTTGTTTTTATATCAGAAAAAGTAAAATTGTAACCAAATGGTGCAATCAAATTAAAATCTATTTCAGCGAACATAGTTGATGATAATATATTTAACAAAACAGCTATTATATATATTTTGTTGAAAAAAGTTTTTTTAAGTTTAGTATATTCATGAATAATCATGAAAATCATAATAACATAAAATTATTATAAAGTCAATGTAGTATAAAATTAAGTTATAAAAATGCAGCTTTACAATATAGTATTTTTAATATATCATTTTTAATAATTAAATAAAAAATATAGAGAGAAGTCTTAATTATGAATAATAAATATGATGTTATAGTAGTTGGTGCTGGGCATGCTGGTATAGAGGCAGCACTTTCTTCTGCAAGACTTGGAATGAAAACTTTAATTATATCTATCAATTTGGATACCATAGGTCAAATGTCTTGTAACCCTTCTATAGGAGGAGTTGCTAAGGGCACTATTGTAAAAGAGATTGATGCACTCGGCGGTGAGATGGGCATATTAATAGATAAAACTATGATGCAATTTAGAATGCTAAACAGAAGCAAAGGCAAAGCAGTATGGGCTCCGCGTGCACAGGCAGATAAATATGCATACAAAGAAGAAGCTGCTAAAACATTATACGCCGAGAATAATCTCACACTTCATCAGGATATAGTAACAGAAATAGTAGTGGAAAATAATGTAGTTAAGGGGCTAAAAACAGAAAGAGGCAGAGAATATGAATGTAATGCGGTGATACTTACAACAGGTACATTTTTAAATGGGCTTATTCATATTGGTAAGTATCAAAAACAGGCAGGAAGAATTGGAGAGCTTCCAGCAATAGGGCTTTCTGATAATTTAAGAAGTTTGGGGCTTGAAGTAGGAAGATTAAAAACAGGAACACCTGCGAGAGTGGACTATTATTCTATTAACTTTGATATATTAGAAATGCAAAAAGGCGATGATGAAATAACTCCATTTTCTTTTTTGGACGATAAAATTGACATAATTCAAGAGCCTTGCTATATCACTTACACAGATGAAAATATACATAAAATAATTCAAGACAATATTCATTTATCTCCGATGTATAGCGGAGTTATAACAGGAATAGGACCAAGATACTGCCCAAGCATAGAAGATAAAGTTGTAAGGTTTGCAGATAAACCTCGTCATCAGCTTCATTTAGAGAGAGAAAGCTACAGAACTAATGAAGTTTATATAAATGGATTTTCTTCAAGCTTACCTGAAGATGTTCAAATAAAGATGATAAGGTCATTAAAAGGCTTAGAAGAAGTAAAAATATTAAAACCGGCATACGCAGTAGAATATGATTATGTAAACCCTATAGAATTAAAGCCAACTTTGGAAACTAAAAAAATAGAAGGTTTATTTTTGGCAGGACAAATTAACGGCACAAGCGGATATGAAGAGGCAGCTTGTCAGGGTATAATGGCAGGAATAAATGCAAGTTTAAAAATAAAAAAAGAAGGACCATTTATACTTAAAAGAAGCGACGGATATATTGGCGTTTTAATTGATGATTTAACTACCAAAGGAACCAAAGAGCCTCATAGAATGTTTACGTCACAGGCAGAACATAGAATGCTTTTAAGGCAGGATAATGCTGACGAAAGGCTTACAGAACTTTCTTATAATATAGGTCTTGCAAGTAAAGAACGATTAGAGAAAGTAAGAGATAAAAAACAAAAAACTCAAATACTTGTGGAATACTTAAACAAACGCACACTCACTCAAAAAGAAACAGAAGAATTAGGTTTTACAAAAGAGGCTAAAGAGTACCGTACTATGAGTTTATCTTCCATAATTAAACGACCAGAATGGAGTATAGATAAAATTAAACATTTAATAGACGGAGATTATAATAAAAATGTTTTGGAGAATGCCGAGATTGCTATAAAATATGAAGGATATATTGCAAGATATTTAAACGAAATAAGAGATATAGAAAAATACGAGAAAATGCGTATACCTGAAGATTTTGATTATTCTACTTTAAAAAGTGTGAAGATTGATGCCATTAACAAACTTAAACAATATAAGCCGTATAATATTGCTCAAGCTTTGAGAGTTCCTGAAATTGATATGTCTGTTGTTCAAGTTTTAATATTAACTCTTACAAAGAAGTAAAAAAATTTTACTTTATTGGTATTGAGGTTGTTATATTTTAATGCTATAATTTTAGAGTAATTTTTAGGAGGATAAATAATGTTTGGCGGATATTTTGAATATTATTTTGGATATATATGGATATTAATACCCGGTATATTATTGGGTTTATGGGCACAGATGAAAGTAAATGGTGCTTACTCAAAATATAGTAGGGTAGAAAACAAAAGAGGAATAACAGGTGCACAAACAGCAAAATATATATTAGATGCTTATGGCTTAAATATTCCTATAGAGAGAATAAACGGGCATTTAACAGACCATTATGACCCAAGTGCTAAAGTTTTAAGACTTTCTAATGATGTTTATAATGGCACAGATGTTGCTGCTTTAGGTATTGCTGCTCATGAGGTTGGGCATGCCATACAACATGATAGAAGCTATGCTCCTTTAACTTTAAGAAATAGTTTTTATCCATTATGTGCTATTGGCAATCAATTTGGACCTATGCTTGTACTTATTGGTATTGTTATTGGAGGAGTTGGAAGTATTTCTCAATATCTTATGATGGGAGGAATTATATTATTTTCTTTTGCTGTACTCTTTTCTTTAATAACATTGCCTGTAGAGTTTGATGCTTCTAATAGGGCTATAAAGATTTTGGATAAGGGCGGATTTTTAGATTCTGAAGAGCTTTATGGTGCAAGAAAAGTGCTTAATGCTGCTGCTTTAACTTATGTTGCTGCTGCTGTTACTGCGGTACTCAGTTTACTAAGACTTTTGATGCTTGCTAACAGAAGAAGAGATTAAAAATTATAGATAAGAGTTTTATTAAAGAAGGTTAATCATTTTTATGATTAGCCTTTTTATTTATAAAAATATTATGATAAAATCAAACATAAACAAAATTATAAATTGCAATATAAAAGATGTTTTTAATAGAGTATCTGATTTTCAAAATTATCATTGGATAGATGATATAATGAAAGTTGAAATATTAAGAGATAGCAATTTGATTTAATATAGCAAAGATGGATATAAAACTTTTTGAAATAATTTTGTTAGAGACTTCTAAAACTATTAAATTAAATTTAGAAAATGAAAATATAAAAGCATATTAAATCTAAAATATAATAAAAATCTTCTATAAAACTGTGTTTTAATAAACATTAAAATCAATTTTTTTGTTTTAATATAAATAAAAATTGCTTTTTTAAATAAAAAAGTTTTTGTATCTTAATACTCAAACAAGAAATAATTTTTTACTATATTGAAAAAAAATCAAATTCGTATAAAATATAACAAATAATAATTTTAAAGTTAGGATTAATAAATATGGAATATGAAGCAGTCATAGGATTAGAGGTGCATGTTCAGCTTAACACTAAAACTAAAGCATTTTGTTCATGCCCAAACACTTTCGGTGCTCCTGCCAACACTCTTACTTGTCCAAGATGTCAGGCTCACCCGGGTACTTTGCCTATAGTTAATAAAGAAATGGTGCATAAAACTATCAAAGCAGGACTTGCTACTAACTGCACTATTCAGAAGAAAAGCAGATTTGCAAGAAAGCATTATTTTTACCCAGATTTGCCTTCTTACTATCAAATTACTCAAATGGACGAACCAATATGTACTGAAGGTCATCTTGATATAACTGTGCTTAATGAAGATGGCTCTTCTTATAATAAAAGCATAAGAATAAACAGAATACATATGGAAGAAGATGCCGGCAAACTTGTGCATGATGATACAGGAAGACCTTTAAGTTATGTTGACCTTAACCGTGCTGGTTGCTGTTTGATTGAATGTGTAAGCGAACCTGATATTTCTACAGGTGAAGAGGCTTATCAATATTTAACAGAGCTTAAAAAGATTTTTAAATATATTGATGTTTCTGATTGTAACATGGAAGAGGGTTCTTTAAGATGCGATGCTAACGTTTCTATACGTCCTAAAGGAAGCACAGAACTTGGCACTAAAACTGAAGTAAAAAACATGAACAGTTTTAGAAATGTAAGACTTGCTATTGACTATGAGATTAAGCGTCAAATAAAAGCATTAAACAACGGTGAAAAAATCTTACAAGAGACAAGACTTTATGATGCCAAAGAGAATACTACTAAAGGTATGCGTTCAAAAGAGGGTGCTGCAGATTACAGATATTTCCCAGACCCAGATATACCTCTTTTAGTTCTTAAAGATGAAGAAATTGAACAGGCTAAAAAAGAACTTCCAGAACTTCCTCAGCAAAAACGTGAAAGACTTAAAAAAGATTATGATTTGCCTGATCAGGATATAGTTGTGTTAACAGAAGATGCTGCTTTAGCTGATTATTATGAGGCAGCAGTTAAAGCTTATCCTAAACAGCCTAAGAAAATAAGCAACTGGATAATGGTAGAAGTTAATGCGTACTTAAATAAAAAACTTCAAACTATAAAAGATTTCAAACCAAAACCAGAACATATTGCTGAAATTTTTAAACTTATAGATGAGAATGTTATAAGCGGTAAAATAGCAAAAGAGATTTTTGAGGATATGTGCGAAACAGGAGAAGCTCCTTCCGCTATAGTTGAGAAAAAAGGCATCAAACAAGTAAGCGATACTGGAGAGCTTGAAACAATAATTAGAAAAGTTTTAGAAGAAAATCCTAAATCAGTAGCGGATTTCAAAGCAGGTAAAGAAAAATCATTCGGCTTCTTAGTAGGTCAAACAATGAAAGCCACTAAAGGTCAGGGTAATCCTAAACTTGTTAATGAAGTATTGAGAAAGATTTTAAGCGAATAAATAAATGAATATAAAATAAAAAAAGCCTGACTATTAAATATAGTTAGGCTTTATATTTTTTGGAGATTATAATGAATAATAATATGATAAAAAATGTAACACATCTAAGTTTAATTGAATTATTATCAAGTAATTCTAATAATAATTTTTACTATTCTATACCTTTATATCAAAGAGACTACTCTTGGAAAAAAGAAAATATAAGTGAATTTATTACGGATATATTTGAAGCTTACGAAGATTATATAAAAAATAATAATACAAATTATTTTTTTGGTTCTATAATAACAGTAATGGATGATGAAGATAATAACAAATATAATTTAATAGATGGACAGCAAAGATTAACTACTTTTATTTTATTTTTAAAAATATTAGAAAATGATTTTAACGAGACATGTTTCAAAGAAATAGGTGAAGCTTCTGAAATTGAAAAAGATGATTTATCTCAATTAAGATTATGGATAAGAGATTGTTTATGGGTTAAGAAGGATAAAGAATTATGTAAATTAGTATCTGAAAAATCTAATGATACAGTTATAATAACTAAGATTCTTTCTGATAAAGATATAAAAAAAGTAGAAAGTAAATTATGTGATAATTATGATATATTATTAAAATTATATAACGATTTGAAAAATGATTATGAAGATAATTTTAAATTAATAAAATTTATTAATTTTATTTTAAAAAATATTGAGTTTGTTAAAGTTGAAACAACATCAAGAGATAGTGCTTTGAAAATATTTTCTATACTTAACACTAGAGGACTTGAATTAACTTCTACTGATATAATAAAAGCTGAGGCTATGAATGATATAGATGTAAAGAAACATAAATATTTTGAGTCTAAATGGAGAGAACTAGAAAAGAAGTCCAAAGAATATAAAATAACATTAGAGGCTTTATTTAGATATTATATTACAATGTATAAACCAGATTCTATAAAAGGTACAAATAATGAAAATATTAAAGAATTATGGAAAAATAGAAATAAATTAGAAGCTATAGAAGAATTTGAGAAATTTGTATTATGTTATGAAGATATTTTTAAAATTAAAAATAGTTATATATGGTGTTTGAGACATTTGCTTATTATGGGTAAAAATTCATATACTTGGATACCTGCTTTAGTTTCAATGAAATTTTATGATTACTCTGAAGATGATATAATTGATGTGGCAAAATTTTTAGTTAAATGGCATTGGATACACTTAATAAATGGATATACTATAGAAAAAATTAAATCATTTAATTTTTCAATAATAAAAGCAATTAAAAATCATGATGATAAAACGGATATTTGTAGTTTGCAGCCAAGAATAATAACACATGATAGAAAAGATTTAAATTTTTTATGTAAAAACTTATGTGAGAATTTAAGAACTTATGATTTATATTATCCAAAATGGGCAAAAGCTTTTATGTATTTTATACATAATACAACATTATTAACAATTACAAAAGACATGTTTGATATAGAATTTACTGCAAAATTGACATTTGAACATATTTATCCTCAAAATCCAAAAGAAGATGAATGGATAAAATGTAGTGATGAAAATAAGCATAAACTTGGAAATTTAACATTATTGCCATCAAGAGATAATATCATTGCTGGTAATGAAATAAATAAAAAAATTGCTATATATAAAAGTAAATTATTTATGTATACACCAGAACTTTCAGAAGATGATCCTTGGACAGATGAAAAAATAGCAGATAGGACAGAAGAGTTGATAAAAGATTTTTGCAAATATATAGATATTAATTATTATAATTAATAAATTTGAAAATCTACCTATAATTTACTATATTTAAAATATATACTAAATTATAAGGACTATTATTAATGACTATAGAAAAATTATCAAAGATGATTGAGGTATCAAGCGGAAAGGTTTTGGCCGATTTGGTTATAAGAAATTGTAAGGTAGTGGACCCAATATCAGCGACTATTACGGACGGAGATATTGCTATTGTTGATGATTATATTGTAGGAGTAGGTTCTTATAATGGAAAGGAAGTTATTGATGCTAAAGGCTCTTATGCTACAAGCGGACTTATAGATTCACATGTGCATATAGAATCATCTTTATGTGCACCGGCCAATTTTGCAGAAGTTGTTATTCCTTTTGGTACTACGTTAATAGTTACAGACCCTCATGAGATTGCTAATGTATGCGGTATTGATGGTATTAAGTTTATGATTGAATCTGCCAAAAAAAGCCCGTTAAAATGTAAGTTTATGCTTTCTTCTTGCGTGCCAGCTGTTGGCTTTGAAGATTCTGGGGCTGTGCTCGATGCTTCTGTTATCGAAAAGTTTATAAATGATGAAGATATATTTGGACTTGCTGAGATGATGAATTGTCCGGGGGTATTGTCTCTTGATAAAGATGTACTTAAAAAATTGTTAGCTGCAATTAATGCTGATAAGATTATAGACGGTCATGGTGTTATGCTTGGAGGAAAAACTCTTAATGCATACAGGGCTGCAGGAGTTTATACTGACCATGAATGCGTATCTGCTAAAGATTTGAAGGCAAGGATTGCTAATGGAATGTATGTGCTTTTGAGACAAGGCTCTGCTGCACAAAATTTAATTTCGCTTTTACAGGGAGTTAATCAAAGCAATTCAAGAAGATGTGCGATGTGTACAGATGATAAGCATTTGGATCATATTATAGAAAATGGTCATATATCTCATAATTTAAAAATAGCAGTTGAGCATGGACTTGATGTGTTTAATGCAATCGCTATGGCTACGATTAATGCGGCAGAATGCTATAGGTTAAAAGATATTGGTTTGGTTGCTGCTGGCTATAAGGCAGATATTGTTTTGTTTGATGATTTAAGAGATTTTAAAGCGAATAAAGTATTTATAGATGGAAAATTAGTTTCAGAAAATGGAAAGTCTTTATTTAAAGTAGAAAAAGACAACTATAATGATAATATTTTTAATACTATAAATATTGCTCCTATTACAGCTAATGATATACAAATAAAATTAAAATCTGATGAAGCTAATGTTATAAGGATAGTTAATAAAGATTTGGTTACAGAAAAGAGTGTGAGAATAGTAGGTTTTGAGAATGGATATTTTAAGTACAGAAAGAGTGTAGATATATTAAAACTGGTTGTTGTAGAAAGACATAAAGCAACTGGCAAAATAGGGTTGGGACTAATAGAAAATTATAAATTAAAAAATGGTGCTATAGCCACAAGCGTTTCTCATGACTCTCATAATATAATAGCCGTAGGTGATAATGATGAAGATATAATACTTGCGATAAAAGAAATAGAAAAATGTTCTGGAGGAATAACTGTTGTAAAAAACGGAAAAGTGCTTGATACATTACAATTAAAAATAGCAGGCATAATGTCAGATGAAGCACCTAAAGACATAGTAAAAAAAATATATTCTATGCATGAATTAGCATATAATGAACTTAATGTTAATAGAGAAATAGACCCATTTATGACTTTATCGTTTATGGCACTTCCTGTAATACCAGAAATTAAACTTACAACTAACGGTTTATTTGATGTTAAAGAATTTAAGTTTATAGATGTAAGTGCTTAAATTTTTTATTTGCTAATTATTTAAAAGATTTCACCTTTTAATAAATTGCTCAATTGTTTTCTTGAATAGATTGTAATAATTTCACTGTGTATAGCATAACTTTTAGCACTGCTTGTTAATTCTACAGGTACTATTAATACACCTTTTTTGGCACCGGAATCTTTTACTTTTACAATAAAATCCCTTAATATCAATTCGCCTACATTAGTGTTATTCCAACGTTTAATAGAAATAAATGTTAAGTTATATTTTCCAGTTTCATTATCATATGCAAGATAGTCAATTTCATCTATATTGTCATCAGGATTATCGATGAACTCTTGTACTATGGTATAAGAAAGTTTATTAGTTACTATATTTTTACATAGTTTTTTTAAAGTCATTAAAAGTTAAATTATATATTTTATCAACAATATTATTATTTGAATTATTAGAACTTGATTTAGTTTTATTATCAAATTTAATATTATGACTCATTTTTAAGCTTAATAGTATATTATCTGTATCTATAGAACTATTATTATTTTTTGCAGCCAAAGTATTAATATATTCAAAATTAATAAAACTGTTTTCCCAAATTTCTACAGTATTTTCCCATTCATTCAAATTTTCTTTTTGTATATAGTCTTTATAATATTCATGTTCATAAACATTATCTAATTTACGGCTTCCCTTATTAACCTGCAAATTAGCTCTGTATACTTGATATAAATAACCTAAAACATCATTTAGTTTGTATGCTTTAGATATATTAGAACTGAATTTATTTATTATCTCAAAATATTTTATAGCATCTTCTATATATCCTAAAAAATAGGAATAAAATCCAAAATCAAAAATTAATTCTTCATATGCAGTTTCTAATTCATCAGTTTTTAATGTTGTTTTTATTTTTCTATATGCTTCTTTGAATTTCTTTTTATCTCCAAATTTATGCAATACAAATAAATACATTCTGTTGTAATAAATTAGTAAATTTTTATCTAAACTTCTGCTGTCATTTAAAAGTTCCTCTATATATTCACTGGCATATTGAAGTTTATCTGTAAATAAATACATATATATTAAAGCTTTTCTTATTTCTACTAATTCACTTTGGAAATTTATAGAATCTTTATCTATTCTCTTATCTAAATCTTCTAAGAAAGTAATTACCTTCTCATAATTTTTTATATTATAATATGAGTATACAGCAGCTTTAAGTTCGTCTATATTAAATTCTCTTCTAGACATAATAGCTTTATTAAAGTAATTGCATGCAAATTGGTATTTTTTTTCATTAAATAATGTGTATGCAACTTTTATCAAATAATGTGCATTAGTTGGCTCTAAATTTGTAATGATTACATCATATTTAAAAGTATCTTCTTTATAATTTAATTCATCGCATATGTTTTCCATTCTCTTGTATATTTTAATTTTTTCATTATCATTAAAATAATTAACAGACATAAGAAATTCATATTTTTTTAAAGCATCAATAATTTCTCCATTTTCATCTTTAATTAGAGCCAATTTATAAATAGTGTTATAATCATTTGGATTTTTTAATAATCTGCTATTTAATTCATTAATAGTATTTTTTATAGATTTACTGTTTTTTCTGTAAATATTATTATTTATAAATAAATATAAAGCTATTATAAATAACAATAATAATAAGAATATAAAAACATATATATATATATTTTCCATAAATAAATCCTAATATACAAACTTCAAAATAATATTAAAGAAGCTATTATTTAAAATATTTCACCCTTAAGTAAATTATTAAATTGATGCTTAGAATACACTGTAATACTTTCATTGTGCGATACATAGCTTCTTGCACTTTTAGTTAATTCTGCAGGAACAATCAATATTCCATTTTTTGCTCCTGATTCTTGTACTTTCATAAAAAAGTCTCTAATACTTAATTCTCCTATATCTATTTTTTTCCATCTTCTGAAGGATATTAGAGTAAGTTCAACTCTTGCCATTTTATTATTATAAGCCAAATAGTCAATCTCATCTCCTTTAATTTTATCAGCACTATCTATATATTCTTGTACTATAGTGTAAGAAAGTTTTGATGATATTATATTTTGGCATATTTTTTTAAAATCTGAAAAGCTCAAATTAAATATTTTATCAATTTTATTTGCAGATGTAGAAGTTTTTTGAGTCTCTTGTACATTGTGATTTACTATATCATATAGTTTGAACTCTTTTAATACTTCTTCTATATTCATAGTTTTTTTATTTTCTACTAAGTTTGATATATAATCTAAATGTATGAATGAGCTTTCCCATAAATTGATAGCTTTTTCCCAATTATCTATATATTCTTTTTTAATATAGTTTTCAAAGTTATCATTTTTATATTTTGAATCATATATTTTTTTCTCTTCATAGAGTTTAGTTAACTGAGAATTAGCTATTTCTACGTTTTTCAAATATTCTAATATACTATCTATATTGAAAATACTATATAATTCTATATTGAAAGATTTTATTATGTTAAAATATCTAATAGCAGATTTTATGTCCTTTAGAAAATAGCTGTAAAATCCATAATCAAATATTAAATCAGCTATATCTATAGAATCATTATTAATTTTATACATATCTATTAGTTTATTATATATTTCAGTGAATTTTTTATTATCATCTAACTTATATAATATGAATAAATAAATCTTATTCATATAAAGTCTGTTATCGCTGTCTATTGCTTTATATATAAAAGCCTCTTCTATAAAAGTTTTAGCTATATTAATTTCATCAGAAAGTATATATATAGAAACCAAAGATTGCATCAATTTAGCGATGTCGATTTTATACTGGTTTATATCCTTACACATTTTTTTGTATAGTTTTTCAAGATAAATAATAGTTCTTTTATAATCTTTCAACTGAAAAGAAGAGAATGCAGCATATTTATAATCATCTATAGAGAATTCAGCTTTTAATACTAATGCTCTATGATAATATTCATATGCTAATTTAAAGTATCCTTCTTCTACAAGGGTATTAGCTACCTTAGTATAATAATATTTATTTTCAGGTTCTTCTTTATTTATGATTAATGTATATTTGAAAGCCTGTTGTATATCACCTAACTCTTCACAAATGATTTCTAATTTTTTATATATTTCTATTTTTTCTTTATCTGAAAAGAAGTTTTCATCTAGAAGCATTTTATATTGATTTAAAGCCTTTTCTTTGCTTCCAAATTCTTCTTCTATGTTTGCGAGTTGATTTATTGCATCATAATCATATGGATTTTTTTTGAGTCTTTTATTTAATTCTTCTATACGTTTTTTTAATGCCTTTGGTTTTTTTACTTTATCTTTATTCAGTATCAATGTTTTTAGAAGCACTAATGTGGCAAATAATAAACCTAAAATAATTAAAGCATAAAGATAAATAATTTCCATAAAAGCACCTATATAAAAAATAAATATTTTTTTATTATCACAGTAATAAACACTTTATAAAGCATTTATTACTGATTGCACTATTATATCTTAATTATTTTCTAAATCTTCTTTATCTATCTTAAAGAACTTCATAGCCTCATAAAGCTCTTGAGCCTGATTAGATAAAGACATAGTAGCAGCATAAGATTCTTCTACTAAAGCAGCATTTTGCTGAGTAACGCTATCCATATCCGCAACAGCTCTATTAACCTGATCAACACCTGTTTGTTGTTCCACAGCAGTAGAACTAATATCTTGCATTATCCTTGCAGTTTCATCTATTTTTACTCTAAGATCATTGAATATCTCTTGAGAAGTTCTCGCTGAGTCAGTGGCTTTATTAATTTTATCATAAGCATTATCTACTAAGTTTGTAATATCTTTTACAGAAGATTGAGTAGTTTGAGCTAGGTTTCTTACTTCAGAAGCAACAACAGCAAAACCTTTACCCTGATCGCCGGCACGTGCAGCCTCTACAGCAGCATTCAAAGCAAGTATATTAGTTTGGAATGCTATATTTTCTATGATGTTTGTAATATCTTTGATTTTAGTACTAGCTTCATAAACTTCTTCTATATTTTTTGTAGTTTCAAGTATTATGTCTCCGGCACTTTCTATAGATTGTCTAGATTCAACCATCATTCTATTACCTTGTACAGATTGGTCTGTAGAAGATTTTATAGTAGAAGCCATTTGTTCCATAGAGCTTGCAGTCTCTTCCAAACTTGCAGCCTGTGATTCTGTTCTATGTGATAAATCATTACTGCCTTGTGAAAGCTCTTGTGCACTGCTTGTGATTTTTTCTACTGAATCTCTTACTTTTATTATAATACTTACAAGTTCTTTACGCATTGCAGCAAATGAGTCTGCTAATTCTCCAAGTTCATCTTTTCTATGAATTGTTTTTTCTGTATCAGTTAAATTACCTTTGGATATTTCTTTAGATATTTCAATAATTTTTTGTAGAGGGTTAGTGATACTTCTAATATATAGCAATACTAAAATAGAAGATATTATTATAAATATAATACCTATAATTATAGCTTCTATGATAATAGTATATATTTGACTATATATATCAGAATCATTTTTAGCAAGTATTACAGACCAAGGAACTCCGGTTATACCATTATATGCAGATGTTCTTGCTGTTTTTGTATTATCGCTTTTATAAGAGTTTATAATACCGCTATCTTGTGTTTTAATAACATCATATACCGGAGACAAAGTTACCCCAACAAACTCTTCATCAGATGATAATAATACCATTTTATCATGATTTGCTACGGTCAATCTCTCGCTTCCTTGAAGAGGCAAAGATTTGATAAAAGAGTTGTTTACTTTATCCATATCTAAGTTTATATATGCTATACCAAGTATATTTCCAACATCATCTTTTATACCGCCCATTAGGAGTAGAGCATTTCCTCCCGTTGTTATTGATTTTTTGATAATATTATCAAACTCAAAATCATAATTGTTTTTTACAACACTTTGATATAAATCAGGATGTATATCAGCAAGTGAAACACCTACTAAATTAGGGTCAGAACTATCTATTAGTATAGTACCATCAATAGTGGCAATACCCGTATTTGTTGAGTAATAGTTGATATCATTGTAGTTTTTCAATACTTTTTCCAAATTATTTTTCACTTCTATATCATTGTAGTTTGTTATAAAAGATTGAAAAGCTGCACTTTTTGAATAAGTTTCAATAAGAACACGCTGTTCATGCAGCACTAATTCTATAGTTGAAGAATAACCTTGTACAGTACTTTGAAAACCATTTAAAGTAGCAGTTCTAATACCTCGAGAAGCAGCTATTGTAAGAATTATAGATAACACCAATATAGTTACTGCTATAATACAGCTAACCATAATCGGGACTTTTACTGATAAACTATGCATTTTTTTCATAAAAAATAACCTCAATATTTGTATTACTCTAACTTTTTTAAGTTTACTACTATACATTTTCGATTAATTTTTTATAAATTTTAGCTATCGGCAGTGCTTTGAAAAAGTTATAAAAATGTGTCTATCTATAGTATAGTAATTTTTTAAAAAAAATAAAGAGACATATAAATTATACAATAATTTTTTATAAAATCTACTAATTTTTACATATTGTTTATTTTAAATTAAAAATATTGTATTATATATGTAGAAAACGATGCAGGAGATTATTTATTATGACATACTACGAGGCAGCAAAAAGAGTTTTAGAACAAAGTGATGTACCTATGAAATCAAACGAAATATGGGAAAAAGCCTGTAAACTAGGTTATGATAAGCAAATAGAAGAAACTGGTAGACAAAATAATCCAGATTTCCAAATGAGTAAAACTCCCAAATTTAGTATTGGCTCAAAAATATATTCTGATATCAAATATAATCCTGACACTACTATATTTGTTAAAATTGGAAAGGCTAAATTCTTTTTAAAAAGCAAAATTAACAATTCTAATAAAAATCTAATAAATGATATTAATAATAATGAAGAAGATACAGAAGAAATTAATACCAAAAAGATATTAGAAGAAGATTTACATGCTCCTCTCACTAATTATTTATACAACATGAAAATATATTCTAAAACTATAAATGCTAATGCTGCAAATACAAACCTAAAAGGAAAAATGAAATGGGGCACTCCTGATATAGTTGCTGTTACATTTAAAGATTATATTAATAAATCGGTATTAGATTTATTTAAAAATATTAACATACCTACAGCAGAGATTTATGCTTATGAATTAAAATTATCTTTAACGCTCAGTAATATTACAGAGTATTATTTTCAGGCATTATCAAATTCTTCTTGGGCTAATGAGGCTTGGCTTGTAACTATGGAAATAGATGAAAATGATATAGATTTGATGGAAGAGGTAAAGAGATTAAATCAATCTTTTGGAGTTGGTGTGATAAAATTAGATTACTATAATCCTGAAGATTCTCAGATAATATTTTCTGCTAAAAAAAGAGCTTATTTAGATATAGATACTATGCATAAACTTTGCTGTAATAGAGAATTCCAAGATTTTATAGATGATGTTAATGAAATATTGATTGCTGCTAATGATAAATCAAAAAATCATATAATATCGAATTTAATTAACAGTGGAAAATTTAATAGAGTGAAATAGTAAAAGATGAATATTAATAATGCTTCAATAAAATATGCTAAAACTTTAGAGAAAATAAATAATGATTATAAAATTTCATATATAGAAGCACAAACTATTATAATGCATGTTTTGAATATAAATAGAACTAAATTGATAACTGATGCATTAAGAGAGTTAACAAAAAAAGAGCTTAATAATATAGAAGAATTAATTAATAAACGCCTTCATTATGAGCCGCTTGCTTATATTATAAACAAAAAAGAGTTTTATGGTTTTTGTTTTTATGTAGATAATAATGTATTAATACCAAGACCAGAAACTGAAGAGCTTGTTGATTTAGTGTTAGATTATGCAAAAGAGAAAGATAATATTGCAATATGCGATATCGGAGGCGGAAGCGGGAACATAGCAGTAACATTAAAAAAATTATTTATAGAGCAAAATAAAAATATATCTGTTACATCAGTTGAAATAAGCAGCGGTGCTTTTGAAGTTATAAAGAAAAATGCTTTTAATATATTAGGCAATGAAAAATTAATAAATATAATAAATGCAGATGCTTTAATTTTTACACCAAAAACAAAATTTGATATAATAGTTTCAAATGCTCCTTATGTAGCTTTGAGTGATAAAGGTTCTCTTCAGAAAGATTTAGACTTTGAGCCTCAAAATGCATTATATTCTGGATATGATGGGCTTGATTTTTATAAGAGTTTTTTGAATATAATAGATAAATATTTAAATGATGGCGGGGCTTTCTTTTTTGAGATAGGATGCAATCAGGGCAATGCTTTAATTGATATTTGTAATAATTTAAATATAAAAAATGTTTTTATAAAAAAAGATTTAAGTGAAAAAGATAGGTTTTTAGTCTGTGAGAGTTTTTATATTTGATTTTTTTTTTACATACAGTAATTTTTTATAAAGTTATTACAAACTTATATAAAATAAAAATTACAATAAATAATAGGATTGATAATTATACCTATTATTTATTGCAATATAGAGAATATTATTTTAAGAACTTTTCTATTATTTTAATTATTTAATTCCGCCGTCCATTTGTATTTCCATAATCTGTTTTTGGAATATTAAGAAAAATATAATAATAGGCAAAGTAGCAAGTAAATTGGCCGCCATTGGCAATGCTAAATCAATAGCTGTATATGCAGTTTGAAATTGCGGCAATGCTATAGGAAGAGTATATTTTTCAGGAGAATTAATTATAAGTAAAGGCCAAGTATATGAATTCCAAGAACCTATAAAATTTAATACCCCCATAGTCATAGTTATGCCAAAACTCATAGGTAAATATACCTTATACCAAATCTTAAAATTACCAGCTCCATCAATCTGAGCGGATTCTTTGTATGCTTTAGGTATAGAATCATAAAAACTTTTAATAATAACAAATGAAAATATATTTGTGATAGCAGGTATAATAACTCCTATTATGCTATTGCTTAAATTCATGTCTATCGCAACTATTTTGAATAATGGTATAAGTATAGCCTCTCCCGGAACCATAAAGGAAATAAATAAAAGAGCATACAAAAACTTTTTGCCCGGGAATTTCATCTGAGAAAATACATAAGCAACAAAAGATGCAAAAGATGTTGCTAATACTGTTTGTATAACGGCTATAACAACACTATTTAAAAACCATAATATAAATTGAGATTCTGCAATAAGTCTTTGAAAATTGTTAATAGTAAAACCGCCTGTAAAAAGCTTGTCTAAAGAAGAAGCTGAAAATCCTCTCGGTTTAAAAGGCACAACAATTAACCATATTATAGGAAATATCCAAAGCAAAGCTAATATAACCCCTATAGAAACCCATATTTTCTTTTTCATTTTTTATCTCCCACTAATATTATTTTTCTTTTAATAATTTTGCCTGCAGCACACTAAAGAATATTAGTATAAGCATAAACAAAACACTTATAGCAGCTGCATATCCCGGATTTCTTGAACCAAAACCAACATCATATATATAAAGCACTATAGACCTTGTAGAATGTCCGGGTGCTCCGCCTGTAATAAGCATAGATTGTCCAAATAGTTTAAAACTAGCTAAAGTTTGAAGTTTTAAACACAGAATATAAATGAGGAAGCGTTATCATAAAAAATTGCTTTATTTCACTAGCACCGTCTAAACTAGATGCCTCATATAATTCTTTTGGTATAGACCTTAAAGCGGAAATCATTATAAGCATATTAGTACCTACAGTCCACCATAATGTAGAAAGCACTATAGTCCACCTTGCTAAATTAACATCTCTAAGCCAATTCCAATCCGCCAAACTTGTACCTTTAAATATATAACTCCAAAGTCCTAATTCAGGTCTGAACATTAAAGTCCATATATTAGTCATAACACTTATTATTAGTATAGTTGGAATATATATGCATATTCTTATCATACTCGATAATCTATTTTGATGCTGTCCCCATAAAGCAAAAAGCACAGCAAAAGCTAAATACATTATAGTAGAAACTATAACAAACATAAATGTATTTTTAATAGTTTCTAATAATACTTTATCTGTTAATAGTCTTTTATAATTTTCTAGTCCTGCAAATTTTAATCTTGTAAAAGTACCTGTTTGAAAAGACATAATTACATCGCCTATTATAGGATACAATGTAAATATTATATAGAGTATAAAAAAGGGTGCTATATATAAATATGCCTGATATTTTTCATCTTTAATGTTTATTTTTAACATAAATTACACTCTTTCAATAATTATACTATGATAAGGATACCCTTAAATTAATAATAAAAGAGTATCCTTTTTTTCTAAAATAAACTTTATTATTTTTTAGTCTCTATTTCTGTATTAATTTTAGAAACTAAATCTTTTATAGTTGTGATAGAACCATTTAAATATTGATCTATATAATTAGCCACAATACTTATTTGTCCGCCTATAGCTATATCTATATATTGACTTTTTGGCCAAGGAGCTAAATTAACAGCTAAATCTTTGTATACAGAGTTAGGGCTGTTTTTATATTCTTCAGATTCTTGAACAGCTATTTTAGCAGGTATATGACCAGCTTGAGACCATAAAACACCATTATCAACTAAATACTGAGCAAATTTCAAAGCTTTCTTTTGTCTTTCAGGGTCTACATTATTTCCTTTAGGGAATATGAATGCATGACCAGTACCCCAAGCTACATCCTTACCAAAGAAATTAGGCATTCTTGTTGCTTTCATATTAGGAACTGCAGCTTTCATAGCACCATAAGTCCATACTCCTTC
Source organism: uncultured Brachyspira sp. (assembly GCF_934747485.1). Lineage (GTDB taxonomy): Bacteria > Spirochaetota > Brachyspiria > Brachyspirales > Brachyspiraceae > Brachyspira. The sequence continues at coordinate 58,091 of NZ_CAKVGN010000006.1, forward strand.
AAAAGCAATAGCAGCTTTTTTCTCTTTCATAAAATCTAAAGTAGAGTTATGTCCTTTTGAAGCAAAACCTTTATCAAAAATACTTTTTAAAGCATCTAAGCTTTTTTTAGCTGGTTCTTCATCTAATTCTAATAAACCATTAGCATCTAAGAATTTCTCTCCGCCAGCTTGTTTATATAAAGAATACCAAGTCCATTGGAATGCTGTGTCTGGGTTATTAATAGATATAGGCATTACATCTGGATGCAAAGCTTTAATTTCTGCTAAGCCTTTTTCTAAACCTTCCCAGCTATTACATATCCAATTACCATTAGCATCAACTAAGCTTGTTCCTTTTACTAAATCAGGATTATAATACATTATCCAACCATGTGTATCAAAAGGTACAGCTAAATGTTTGCCGTCTATTGTGATATTATCAACAGTTTGCTGCGGGAATTGAGCCCAATCGAAAGAAGGGTCTATTTCATCTATTGCAGTTAAATCACCATAAGTTAATATTGATGAAAGCATATGTAAATGAGCAACACCTATATCAGGTAAAGTATTTCCTAAATATGCAGTAGATAATTTTGTATAATAAGTACCCCAATCTACTATTATCATATTAACTTTATTGTCTGGATTTTCTTCATTATATTTATTCACAAGCTCTCTCATAAACTCCCCATCACCGCCTGTAAAGAAAGTCCAATATTCCAAATCTTTATTTGCAGAAGACTTTGCCCCTCCGCCGCAACTTATAAATATAAGCCCAACAAAAACAAACATTACTGATAAAAAAATCTTTTTCATAATTTTTCTCCTTTTTTTATTATTTTTTAAATAGATCTTTTTTTATCTAAAACGGATTGAATTCTCTTTATATCAAATTTAGGTTTATGTTCTCTATCTAATAGACCGTTAATTTCTTGCTCAACATCTGTAAGCTGAGTATAGCAAATACCGCATATATAATCCAAATCAAATATCACTTTATGCATATCTTCAAATCTTTTGTAGAATTCGGCTTCTGTTTTAGCAATATTTCCATATCCCCAATCAGAATCTGAAAACTTACTTATTTCAAAACCTATACCGCCGTATTCGCTTAATATTATAGGCTCTCCGCTATATTCAAAACCTTCAGCATAAAATCTTTTAGCTGAATTAGTTTGAGATAAATCAAAATTAATATCTTCTATTCTTTCTTTATATATGTGCTTTAAATATTCGCTGTCTTGATTGTAGTCATGAATCGTTAAAATATCACTTAAAGTATGCTCCCAGCCATCATTACAAATTACAGGTCTATGCTCATAATCTAAAGCTCTTATAAGTTCTCTTCCTGCTATTGTAATTTGCTGCTCTCTCACATTTGTTAAAATGCTATTAACTCCCCAAGATTCATTGAATGGAGTCCAAGTAATAACAGAAGGGTGATTTGCATGTTTTAATACTAATTCTGATAATTCATTAAAAATATTTACAGTATTGAAAGGGTCGTTTGAATAGAAGCTTGGCAATTCTGCCCATACCAAAATACCTAATCTGTCAGCATGATATAATAATCTTGAGCTTTCTATTTTTTGATGTATTCTCATACCATTAAAGCCCATAGATTTTATCATATTACAATCATGAAGAAACTCTTCTTCGCTTCCTGTTAATAAACCTTGAGAATAATATCCTTGATTTAATATTAACTTTTGATAATAAGGCTTATCATTTATATATACTTGATTTCCAAATATTTTTATGTTTCTATATCCGAAATAACTTAAAACTTCATCTTCTCCAGAAGTTGACTGCAATTTTAATACTACATTACATAAATTAGGAGATTCCACACTCCATAGAGGAATTTGAAAATTAGTATCATGAATAGATATTCTAAATTTTGCTAAATTATTATGTACTGTTGCAGTTAAACTTCTATTCAAAGGAACAGACTTATCCATAAATATATCTTCGCTTGTAATATTTATAGAAAGCAAAGATTCATTAGCAAATCTTCCTTTTACTTCAGCTATAACTTCTAATTCTCCAGTAGAAGTATGAGGAACAAATCTAAATCTTGATATATATGTTTCAGGAACAAGTTCAGCCCATACACTTTGCCATATACCAGTTGTTCTTGTATACCAACAGCCAAAGTTTTTGTTTGTATAGCTTTGCTTTCCTAAAATAAATCTTTGACTAGATTCATCTTCTACTCTAATTGCAATCAAATTATTTTTTTCTTTTAGAAAATCAGTAATATCAAAAGCAAATGGAGTATGTCCTCCTTCATGAGTACCTACAGCAGAACCGTTAATAAATACGGTGGTCTTATAATCTGATGCTTCTATATGAAATAATACTCTATTTTTATTATTATTCCAGTTTGAAGGCAAATTCCATAGTTTTTTATACCATACAACCTTACATGAATCACTTATACCTATTGATGAATTTTTACTTTGATAGCAATAAGGAACATTAATAGTATGATTATTACCCCATTTAGAATTGTTGTAGTAAGCCTCTTTTAATCCGACATCTTCATTGTCAAAACAAAAATCCCATTCTCCGTTTAAAAGCTCATAATTTCTTCTCATAAACTGCGGATTTGGGTGTTTTTCTCTGATATCTGTATTCATAATTTCATAATCCTTATATTGATTTGTTACAGTAATACGATAATAAATATTATAGAAATTTTGACTTTAAAGTCAATATTTTAGGCGTTTTTTATTGATTTTTTTAATTATTACAGTTATACTACTGTTTAATGTTGTATTTGTTACAATAATACTGTAATAAATAGGAGGATATAATGGCTAATAATAAAGAAAAAATTATAGGCGATAGAAAAAGAATGCTCGATATCGCAAATGAAAATCAATATGATACTATAATTAAAATTTGTAAGGCTTTGTCTGTTAAAGAAAGATTAGATATTATAAAACTGTTAAGAACAAAATCTATGTCAGTTGTAGAAATTGCAAATAAATTATCTATTGCTGTATCTTCTGTTGCATTTCATATAAAAGCTTTAGAAGATGCTGATTTAATATTAACCGAGGTAAAACCGGGAATGAGAGGTTCTATGCGTTTATGCAGTCATAATATTGAAAAAATAGAGATGGAACTATCTTCAGAATATATAAAAGACAGAGAAAAGAATATAGCCATAAGCATGCCTATAGGCTTGTTTTATGATTTTAAAGTATATCCAACATGCGGAATGGCTGATGAAGACGGAATAATAGGGGCTTATGATTCACCTAAGGGATTTTATGACCCTAAAAAAGTTAATGCTCAGCTTATATGGTTTCATCAAGGATTTATTGAGTACAGATTTCCAAATAAAGACTTAGCAGATATTGAAATAAAAACTATTTCATTTACATTAGAATTATGTTCTGAGGCACCTGGATATATGGAAGAATGGCCTTCTGATATATCTGTAATAGTTAATAAAAAATTAATAGGAATCTATCATTCTCATGGAGATTATGGCGAGCGAAGAGGCTTATTAACTCCAGCAAATTGGAGCTCATATTCTACTCAGTACGGAATGTTAACAACTTTCTCTGTAAATAAAAATGGATGCTTTATTAATGGAGCTTTATTTGATGATACTCTCAATATAGATGATTTAAATATAAAAAGTGAAGAATATATATCATTTATAATAGAAGTAAATGAAAATGCAAAACATGTGGGCGGAGTAAATATATTTGGTTCTAAGTTTGGAGATTATCCGCAAGATATAATAATGAGAGCATACTATTGATTTTGTTGCTTCAAAATATGCAAAAAATCAATAGTATAACTTTTTTATTTTACTCTAGCACCTCTGCCTCTTATTTTAATCTTTTCAGAAAGTCCTGATTTTATAATTTCATATCTAGGCATAATTAAAAAATCATAATTAGTGTCTTTCAATGCTTTTGCTATAAGCTGTTCTTTTAAAGTAGCATCTTTAGAATTGTATGGAAGCTCGGCAGTTAAAACTTCTCCTACAGTAATATCATTTCCGCTAAGTTGAAGACTTTGTGGAATATTATCAGCAGTTGCTATAGTAGAACAGCTCATCAATAATAATGCAAACATAAAAATTATTATGATACCAATAATATTTTTCATTTTGTAACTCCTTAATTAATAACAGAATTAATTTTTATAATAAACTTTTTTAATAATTAGACAATTAGCAATTTAAGAATACTTAATATTTCCCCTAGGGGAATTGATAACTTTTATTATTATAATAATTAAATAAGGCCAGTATTAAAGTTATATAATATAATTAATTATTTACCCTTATTTTGATTAGGATTCAGCTGCTTGCCTCTGTTACCCTGATTCTGGTCATATCGTATATTATTTCCGTTATTTCCTTTATTAGGGTTTTGCATATCAGCTTCATTATTAGGGTGCTTAATTTTATCAGACATAATTTTACTCCTTTAAATCATTTTTTATCACTGTTGTTTTTTTGATTTGCTGGGTTTTTAGGATTTTTCTGCCAGCCTATATTACCCATATTCTTATCAAATCTGATATTATTGCCGTCAAAACCTTTATTTGGATTAACCATATCGGCTTCATTATTTGGATGTTTCTTTTTTTCACTCATACTTATACTCCTTAAAATTATTTTTTATATTTTATTATTAAAGATTATAACTTTAATACTTGCCTGCTATATCATCAATATAATTTAAAAATTTCTCTCTATCAAAAATATTATTAATCTCATCATAGCAATTACATGCACTAATCAAAATAAGTATAAAACCTATAATATTTACATCTCCATCATTTTCTAAATTAGAATCTTTATACTGACTTATAATATCTTTTATATATTCATCATTTAAGTTATCTATATTGAAATTATTACAGAAATATTTTTTGCAATTTTTTATTACTGTTATTATTAAATCTGTTTCTTTTTTGTTTATGTTTTCTATTATGTTCATCATATTTTTTAAATCCTCTTTCTTCACAATATCTCTTTTCAAAAATATTAAGCATTCAGGAATATTATCAAATATAATTTTTTTAATATCAGGTATTTCAAGTCCTAATGCTTTTAAACGAAGTATCTCTCTTACAATATCAATATGCTCTCTGCTGTAGTATCTTACCTTTTCTCTTATAGGACCATGAGTCATTCTGTAGGCTGGAAGCAATTTTTTATTATCCCATTCTCTTAAATTTTTTAATGTTATATTCTCTATATTTTCATCTCTTAAAATCTGAAAAAACTCGCCTATAACTATTAATTCATTTTTGTTTTTATATTTTTTGCTTTCAAGGATATATCTTTTATTATTTATAAAATATGCTATATTGATATTATTCAACATTTATAATATTCCCTATTAAAATAATTTTTAATAATAACTTCTATTAAAAAATCACACAAACAAAAATTAAATACTTACCCTTGGGTAATTATTTATAAATTCATTATAGGCAATAATTATAAATATCTCCTTATTGCTACATCGATGTACCTAATTAAAAAGTGAATTTTTTTTGGAATTTTATTCTACTGAAGAAAAAAATATTTTGGCTAATTCTATATCATTAAATATAAATGAATATCCTGAAGTACTTATAAAAATATTATTATAATCTATCATTTCATTATGAACTAAATAAGATGTATAAGGCTGTAATTTATATAAATACTCAATATTTTTTATAAAATTTTCTTTAATATTATCTTTATAAAAATATTTTGTTATCATCATAATAATGGAATGATTCATTTTGAAAAATATTTCCTTTTCTGATTTATAATTTTCATCTAATCCGATAATTGCTTTTTTTATTAGTATATCTAGTTGTTTTGATATATCTAAATTATCATCTGAAATATTTTTTTCCTTCCCATTTATAAAACTTTCTTTAGATTCATCAATTATTTTTTTATCTGCTTCATCTAATGAGAAATTATAAGTATAATCATCAATATTTTTTTGTTCTTTGATAATCTTTTTAGAAAAATAATAATCTATAGGAGATAATAATTTATCTGTTTTCATGTTATTATAAAAATCTATAATATAATTAAAAATATTATCATAGCTTTTTAATATTCTATTTTCATCTTTAATATAATTTTTAATAGTTTCTATATGATTGTATGATAATTCTATAATACAATCATTTAAGTATGTATTTATAGTACCATATTCTTCAAAAGTTATTAATTTAAGAAAATAAAATCTCTCCGCTATTTTTCTAGCTATTTTTATCCCTTCTATTTGAATAATAATATTATTGATTGTATTATCTGATTTTTGAAAATTCATTTCTTTATGTTCATTAATAAATATATTTTCCTGATAATCTGCTAAATTAAAATATATTCCAAACTTTATCTTATTACATAAAAATAAAACAAAATTATAATAATCTTTATCATCTTCAAAAAATAAATCTCTATAATCATTATATTTATCAGTAAAATGTAAATAACTATCATTTTTTAAATAATTATCATGATTTAGATTTTTTAGTTCATATCTTTTTGCTATATCTGAATTATATGCTCTGTCAAATAAATCTGATTTTTCTTTTTTAAGATTATTATATTTTTATATATATAAATTAATAACATCTTTATACTCTTTATTATCAAGTTTATTTTTATTATTGAGAGTGTATATTATGAATATAAAATAATAAAAATGTAAATCATAGTATATAATATTTTTATCTAAATCAATATTACAAAATAATTTATTAATTTCTTCTCTTTCAAATATATAATAAAGGCAAAGTATATATTTTTTTATAATATCATGATTTATATAATTAACTTCTTTAGATGAGCTTATAAGTAGATTTATATTCTCTATGCTTATTTTTAATTCATCAAAGCTCATATTTTTTATATAATCTTCGTCAATGTGAATTGATTCTTTTTTTAATATTGGAAGCAAATCAGCATGTAATTTTAATTCTTTTTCAGTTTCTTCTAATTGTTTTCTCGCTTCCTTATTTCTTTCAATATCTTTTATATAGTCTAAATGTATCTTTGCTTCATCATCTGTACCATGTAATATAGTTTTTATATCTTCAAATTTTAATTTATTCTCATAATAATAATTTATATTGTCTGCTATGATGAGCATTTCTAAAGTATAAAATCTGCTGTTCTTAAAAAATTGATAACCTTCAAGGAGTTTTTTATTATGATATTCTCTATATTCTCTTTTTTCTTTTTTATTAACAGAATTAGAATCAGATTTTTTATTATGAAGAAGTTTTTCATTATCATTTATTAGTTTTATTAAACTCTTGTATTTTAAATCTTTATTTTCTATTTTTTTAAAAATATTATTGTATATATCTATGAATAAACCTATTTCAAAAAGATAAATATTTTTACTATCAAGTTTAATTTCTGAAATATATTTTTCTTCTATTTTATAAAACTTTCCATTTTCATAAGTTAATTTTGATATAGAAAAATCTTCATTTTTTTTACCGCTTCTAGTTTTTTGAACGATATAAACATTTTTTTCTTCTACAAGTTTTTTTATATCTTCTTCACTTGTATAAGATATTTTTTTTGTTTTTCCGTTTACATATATTCTTACTTCTTTCATAATTAACTTATATTTACTTATATTTTTTTATTATTTTATATTATAAATTTTATTTAAAAAAATTATATATAGTTTTTATAGAAAATTGAAATTATTTATTTACTATATAATAGAAAAAATATTTAGTGAATATTATTACATATCAGCAAAACAAAAATATTAAAATCTTATAATGAGTTTATAAAACAGTATAATTAATTTAAAAAAAATGCCCCGTTTATTATTTTTGGGGCTGTCCTAGATAACTGAAATTTGTTAAAATTTAAGTATGAAACGCAGTAAATTAAGTAAAGATAAACAA
>NZ_CAKVGN010000007.1 GCF_934747485.1 uncultured Brachyspira sp.
TTAATTAAATTATAAGGAATACCTGCTTTTTTTAAACTAAAAAACGTGCAATATGTATGGCTCCTAAACAATTTTTAGAATAATAAAAAATAGAATATATGTGTAAATAAATATTAGTTTGTTTCGCTGATATTCGCTATAGTAAACTCTATAGTCTTTCCTACAGCTTCTAAAGTATTAACATCTATTTTATCTATAGTATCATTTTGAGTATGATGATATTTATAGCTCATATCTATAACATCTATAAAAGGTATGCCATTAAATATAAAAGGAGCGTGGTCATCTATTATGCCGCCATAAAAATCATTTACAAAAAATTTATCATAGCCTAAATATTTAGCATTAGACCATACATTTTTATAAATATCAGAATAATAAGTATAAGCAAAGTTTTCGTATTTAAATAAAGCCTCACTGCTTCCAACCATATCAAGAAGTATTCCAAATTTAATTTTATTTTTATCTACTACATTGTCGTTTACGAATGCTATACTTCCCTGTATCCAATCTGTTTCAATAGGGGAGTTTCCTACAACATCAAATAAATTGCCGTCATCTTCAAGGTCAAACAATACAAAACATATACTATAATCAAGCTCATAATTTTTCAAAGCATTCATAAGCTCAAGCAAAACACCAGAACTGCTTGCTCCGTCATTAGCACCATCTATTGGTTTATTTCTGTTTTCGGGTATAGGGTCTTTTTCTGCAACGCTTCTGCTGTCATAGTGGCTTGCTATTATAATATAGTTATCTGTTTTTCCATTTAAAAATGCATATATGTTCTCGCCCACTCTTCCCTTTATATATGGAGCTTCAAATTTATGACTAAACACTTCATATCCCATATTGGAAATTTCTTTTTTAAAATATTCTCTTACTTTTTTATGTGCTTCACTTCCATAAATACGAGGTCCCAAATCTGTTTGAGCCTTCACATAATCATAAGCCCTTTTAGAGTCAAAATATAATTTAGAGTTTCCAGAAGATAAACTGCTATTTAAAGCATTAAGATTATTGCAGGAAAACAAAAGCATACAAACCAAAACGGCAAAAATATTTTTAATCATAAATTAATCACTTTTAATTTTTTTAATATATTTTAGTCTAATATAAATAAATTAAAAGTCAATGAAATAGCAATAAAAAGAAAGAGGTTTTTTAGTTATATACATATTTAATTTATAAGATTTATTAAATGCAGTTCTTTTGGTTCTTTTATACCAATAAAAGAACTGGGGTGCGGGGCAAAGCCCTGCAAATATTTTAATTTAAACAAATTATTTATTTATATATGTATTTCTTTTATTCAACTTTTTCCCGTAGCAAAAAGTTGCAAAAAGTACAAATATTAAAATTTTATATCTAAAAAATAAATGTATATAATGATACCATACATTTTTGGCTATACTTCATAAAAATGCAGTTCTTTTGCTTCTTTTATACCAATAAAAGAAGTAGGGGTGTGTACCCTAAGGGCATGCTTCGCAGGGGGCAAAGCCACCACAAATAAAAAAAACATATATTACGTTTAGCTAAAGTGCAAGTTAAGAAAATAATACTATTTTATATGTAATATAAATTTTTAAACTAAAACAATATAAATAAAAAAGGCACTCAATATAATTGAATGCCTTATAGTTTTGTACTAAATAATATTATTATTTATCAGCTGTTTTTACCTCTTTTTTTGCTGCTGCTTTTTTTGGCTTGCAAACTCTCTTTTTTGGAGCTTCTTCTTTTTTGCTATTTTTATCCAATAAAGGCAATACCAACTCAGCTATTTGTACAGCATTTGTAGCAGCACCTTTTCTTATTTGGTCTCCCGCACACCAGAAAGTTAAAGAGTTTTTAGCACTGATATCTTCTCTTATTCTTCCAACAAATATATTATCTTGGTCTGTTGTATCTAAAGGCATAGGATATTTAAATTGTGAAGGATTGTCTACCACTTTTACACCTTTAGCTTTTGCTAATAATTCTTTAGCTTTTTTAGATGTTAATTTCTTTTCTGTTTCTATTGTTATAGATTCACTATGGCTTCTTAAAACAGGAACTCTTACACAAGTACAGCTTACTTGTAAATCTGGAGCATGTAATATTTTTCTACCTTCATTAGTCATTTTTAATTCTTCTTTAGTATAGCCTGTTTTGCTGTCGAAAGCATCTATTTGAGGAATTAAGTTAAATAATATTTGATATTTGAAAGCTTTTATACTTAACTTTTTTTGCTCTGCATAATCATAAACCTGCTGCTGAAGCTCTTCCATACCTTCTTTGCCGGCACCAGATACTGCCTGATATGTAGAAGCTATTATTCTTTTAATTTTAGCAAATTTATGTAATGGAGCTAATGCCACCAAAGCAATAATAGTACTGCAATTAGGATTAGCTATAATACCTTTGTGAAGCTTAACATCTTCAGGATTAACTTCTGGAACTACTAAAGGAACATTTTTATCCATTCTAAAAGCACTGCTATTATCAATAACAACGCTTCCAGCTTTTGCAGCCAAAGGGCTTAGCTTTTTACTTTCATCGCTTCCAACAGCAACTAAAGTAATATCCATATCTTTAAAAGAATCTTTACTTGGTTTTTCTATTGTGTATTCTTTATTATTAAAAATAACCTTCTGACCTGCTGTCTTATTGCCTAATAATCTTAATTCATTAACAGGAAATTTTCTCTCTTGCAATATCTTAAGCATCTCTTTACCAACGGCACCTGAAGCACCCAATAAACAAACATTTACTTTTTTCATAAATTAGTCCATATATTAAATTATTTTTTATAGTAATATTATATAATATAATTTTTTAAAAGCAATATTATTATATTCAATTACATAATACTTATTCAATAAAATTAATAAAAATTATAAAACAAACTTCATAGCTCTAAGTATCTCATAATAATCATTACTTTCATAAACTATAGTATTATCATTAACCTTTTTAGCATTAGGATAAAATGACATCTTATAAGCATATCCATGTTCTTTATAAGTTACTTCAAGCTTAAAAGTTTTTGGAAGCTTTAAACATTTAAAATCTTGTGTTAATGCTTCTCTTACTTTTTCTTTAATAGTTTTAATCATAAGATTAGGAGAATAGTTGATAGTAGAATAACCAACACCCTCTTTTACAGGAAGAGTTATTAAACTAGGGTGATTAGGGTCCATATTATTGGCATCATCGCAAAGACCTTTATCTCCAGACAAAAATACTGAAGGTACATTTACATATGCCGCAGCATAACTAAAAAACATAAACTCACTTGCCACAGCATCATTTAATTTTATGCTAAATATTTTTGAATTGCTCATAGTATGAGATAAAGGATTGCTTCCGCTTGTAGCCGGACTATGATAGCCTATAAACATCACAGCATCAAAACTATCATCTATACCCTCAACCATAGAATAAGGGTCTCCGCTCCACTTTCTATGCACTTTCACAATATCAGGCAAAGCAGTTTGGTCTATATTCATAGCCGAGTCATGTGCATCTTTAACAAATATCTCTTTAGCACCAGCTAATATTGCCCCTTCGCAAGCAGCATTAACTTCTTTAGTCATTTGTAATGCATGCTCTTTATAAGTTAATGACCCCATGTCTGTATCCGGCCATTGTGTAGTAGTTGTTACTCCTTCTATATCTGCACTAATAAATACTTTCATTTTTGTTTCCTTAATAAAAATAATTTTGCCTAATATACTATTACATTTTTTATTTTATTCAATATGTTTTTTATATAAGTTTTTGTTTTATGCAAATTTTTCAAACTATGCATCAATGTGTATTACAAACAAAAATATCAATCTTTTGACAGAGTTAAAAATTTCCAAAACATATTGAAGCAATTATTTTTATCAACTTTTTCCCGCGTACGAGCTGTACCACCTTGCCGCACTACTCGCCGTAGTGGCTTACCGCACGGTAATGCTATGCTTTAATTATAACTTCTTAGTCGTGCGGGGGAGTGCCTTTTAATATACAATTAAATTATAAAATTTATAATAAAAAAGTAGTCCTTTTGCTTCTTTGGGTCATACCCACAGGCACTTTCTTCGGTCGCCAAAAGAAGTGGGGGGTGCGTACCCTAAGGGCACGCTTCGCAGGGGGCTAGTCCACGAAAATAATGCAAAAATAAAAACTTATATTTAATTTTTCTACAAAATTAAAATTACATAGCTTTAATTTTATATATCTTTAATGTATAATACAAATATTTTATAGGAATGAATATTAAATAATAATTTATGAGTAATTATATTGTAACGCAAAATAAAAACTTCTTTGACTCTTCAAATTTTGAGTGCATAAAAATAAAAAAATCTCAATTTAAAAAAATAAACAAAAAAGAAAAAATAAATATCTTTTTATACGACAATGAAAAAAATAAATTATACGGCACATACGAAATAGATTTAAATACCAAAACAGAAGAAGATAGTTTTTTGTATTTAAACATAACAGACACCTATAAAAAAAGAAGAGGAATATATTATAATCTTGAAGAAAAATATAATGACTTTTCAATTTATAATATAATAGATGAAAATATTTTTTATAAATTAAAAGAGAGATTAATTTTATTAAACGAAAATCTATCTCAAACATTTTTAAGCTGCACCGTAGAAAAGTATAAAGAAAAACAAAATAAAAAAGAACATGTATTTCATTATAAGGCAATAGAAACTTATCCGTCATTATATATTGCAGAATATAAAAAACCTTTTGATTTTTGTGCATACAACAGCATATATAAAGAATATTTAAGATTATTAAAAAGAGCAAATAGTGAAAATGATAATATAAGCAAATATTTAGAAATTGGAAACTATTTAATGAATATGCTTATACCAGAAAAAGATTTTAGAGAGCATTTATTTGAAGGCTTTAGAATAGTTTATCTAAATCTCGATGAAACAGCTTCTTCAATACCTTGGGATATATTATCATACAACAATAAATTTTTGTCAGAAAAAATAATATTTTCTTATATCAATGCAGTTAATATAATGCCAAAAAAAATTACAAACAGCAAAAAAATCGCCGTAATATCAATACCATATGATGATATAAACGATGAAAAAGAAATTGATTTATTAAAGAGATTATCCGTTAATAACAATCTGAATATTGATGTATATAAAAAAGAACATAATTATTTTGAGTTCGTAAAAGTTTTAGAAAATTATGACATAGTGCATATTATTACGCATGGTCATTCAAATGGTTTATCTTTAAGTAAAGATTATATATTGAATAATATTTCTGCATTAGAAAATCCTCCGAAATTGATTTTTATTAATACATGCAATATGAATGACAGCAATATAGTAAAATCATTTTTATCATGCGGTGTAAACACTGTAGTTTCTGGAATTGGAAGTTTATCCGATAATATATATAATGATTTTGTTATGAGTTTTTATTCAAATTTACTTCATAAGCATTCGAGAATAAACACAGCTCAGGCATTTCATTTTGCACATATAGAGATAAAAGACAATTATAATGGTTTTATGCGTTATAGATTTAATGGAGTAGCTTGTTATGTTTAAAAATATTTTTATACTGCTGATTGTAAGCATAGTTATTTCTTGCTCAAACAATACAGAAGAAATCACTGCCCCTGCTATAAACAAAAGAAAAAAACCGCCAAGAATATCAACACTTTATAAATCCGGCTCATACAATTTAAGAATTAATTATATAATACTCCACTACACTGCATTAGATGATGATATGTCTTTAAAAGTGTTAACAGACCCGGGAGTATCTTCGCATTATTTAATAACAACAAGAGCAAATGAACCTATATATAAACTTGTTGATGATACAAATAGAGCTTGGCATGCAGGAATTACAATGTATCAAAATAGATACAGCATTAATGACAGCTCTGTTGGAATAGAGATTGTAAATTTGGGCTATATATCAAAAGTTACAAATACAGCTCAAGAGCTTTCGAGAATGAGCAGAAGACAGCTTGAAAACTTATTTTTTACTCCATATGATGAATATTTAGAATATGAAGAATCTCAAATAGAAAAAGTGGTATATCTTCTTAATGAGCTAATAGATAAATATGGAATAAGACCATATAATATATTAGGGCATTCAGATATAGCACCATACAGAAAAAAAGACCCCGGACCAAAATTCCCTTGGAAAAGGTTATATGATGAATATAATTTAGGCATATGGTATGATGAAGAAGATTACAGCAACTTTATGATGAGCAATGATTATAGAACTGCTACTGTAATGGATATAAAAAATGAGTTTATAAAATATGGATATACAAGTATGCCAACTAATAATATTTGGGACTTTGAATCAAGAAAAGTGCTGTATGCTTTTCAATGCAGATTTAGAACCAATGATATAGACGGCAACATAGATAAAGAAACCTACAGCATAGCAAGAGCTTTAAACCTAAAAGTAAAAAAACTTAATGAAGCTTATGAACGCTCTAAAGCTAATAACTTCCTTACAAATACATTCTTTACAAATATATTCATAAGCAATAATATAGTAAATAATAATTGGGATTATATGCATACTAATAAAAATATTATAATGAGGAGAAAATAATTTGATGCCTGTAGTTTATATAGCTTCAAGAGATATTGGAAATTACAAAGATAATACTGAGAGGCTTAAAGAAATATTAACAGAAAGCGACATTATATTGGTTGAAAGTTTTAGAGAGGCTACTACGCTTTTTAAAAACCTTAATCTTAATATAGATAAATCAAAATTAATAGAGTTCAGCGAGCATACAAAAAAAGATAAAGATATTGATGATATAATGACAAAAATATTAAATTGTAAAACTGTTTCTCTCATAAGTGATTGCGGCACACCGGCTTTGGAAGACCCTGGAAGAGAGCTTCTTGAATATTGCTACTCTTATAATATAAAAGTAAAGCCCATACCCGGTGTAAGCAGCGTTACAGCGGCTATTATGTGTTTGCCTTTTAATTTTAGAGAGTTTTATTATGCAGGGCTTTTGCCAAGAGATGACAGAGAAAGAGAGAGAAAATTAATAGAATTAAAAAAATTAAATGTTCCTGTTATAGTGTTGGATACTCCTTATAGGCTTTCAAAGGTTCTTAACGCTGTTAAAAAAATATATTCAAAAAATAAAATTGCTGCTTTATGTATGGATTTAACTTTGCCTACAGAAGAGATTATAATAGATGAAATTGGAGTTCTTTGTTCTAAATATAGCGAAAACAAAAAAAGAGAGTTTGTATTAATAATAAAATGATGATTGCATTAAGTAATAGTTAATTCCGAAATATATACAGCTAAAAATGGAGAGAGATATTATTATGTTTAATATACAAGTAACAGAACTTAAAGAAGGAATGAAAATAGCTTCTAATGTATATGACAGCAACGATAATATTATAGTAGATATGGGCTCTATTGTAACAAAAAGCACTATAGAATTATTAAAAAAAAAATCTATCGAAACAGTGTCTGTTGTAGAGTTAATAGAAAATAAATATGAAAACAATTTTGATAATAGCATTAAAAACCAATTAAATAAAAAAGTGATAATAGAAGAAAATGGTAAAAAAATATTAAAAATTGACAGCGAAGAAGCATTAAATATAAATAATATTACAATAGAAAAAACTAAAAATGCTTACAACATAGCAAAAAATAATGGTACTGTTGATTTTATAGAATTAAAAAAAGATGTTGATATTATGCTTAATTCTATATTAGAAAATAAAGAAGCTCATTCATATTTAGCCATATTAAAAAGAAAAGATGAATCCATATATAAGCATGCGGTAGATGTAGCGGTATTATCTGCAATTACAGCAATAGAAATGAATTTAACAAAAGCAGATATATCTAATATAATGCTCGGGGCTTTGCTTCATGATATAGGAAAGATGTTGGTTCAAGAGTATTTGCTGAATAAAAAAAATTTAACTGCAGATGAAATTAATATGTTAAAAAGACATACAACGCATGGATATAAACTTGCTAAAAGAGATAATTTGGAAGATAATATTGCAGATATAATATTAGAGCATCATGAAAAATATGATGGAAGCGGTTATCCCTTTGGTAAGGGAAATAGAGATATAAGCCTCTACAGTAAAGTAGTTTCTATATCTAATAAATTTAATAACCTTGTTGTTAATGGAAATGATGGTTTAATTTGTACAGCAGATAAGGCTATGAAAATTATTATATCACTTTCAAAAAAAGAGTTTGATATGGATATAGTAAAGCATTTTCAAAAGGCTATAGGTTTTTACCCGAATAATACAAAAGTAAAATTATCAAATGGGCAAAATGCAAGAGTAATACAGCAGAATAATAACTTACCTTTAAGACCAATACTCTCTATTGAAAAAAATGAAGACGGAACTGATGCCGGTTATCTTGATATTTTAGACCTATCAAAATCAAATAATATATTTATAAAAGAAGTATTAAACTATGTATAATCATTAATATTTTTATTTAATTTTTTAATTAAATTCTAATGAAAAACTATATTTTGACTTTTAGCTTCTATTTTGCTATAATATATTTATGAATGATTTTAACATCACTGTAGATACATTAAACAAAAAGAATGACTGTTTTGTAAGATATCTTTTTTCAAATCTTGGAAACGAGAAAATAGTATTAAACTTTGTTAATGCTGTGATGGATAATTTGAATTTCAAAACTTTTGAAACTTTAGAGATATTAAACCCATTTAACTTGCAGAAATATCTTAATTCAAAAGAAAGCGTAGTAGATATAAAATGCACGGCAGATACCGGAGAAGTTGTTATAATAGAGATACAATTACAAGGCAATGAAACTTTTATTAAAAGAACATTGTTTTATTGGGCAAGTAATTATAGTTTGAACCTAAATAAAGGCGATGATTATAATAAACTTCTTCCTGTTATAAGTATAAATATTTTAGACTTTGTTTTATTTGACGGCATAGAAGATTGCTACAGTTGTTATATATTAAAAGAATTAAAACACAACAAAATACTTACCGACCATTGTCAATTTCATTTTTTGGAATTGCCGAAATTTAATTATGATAAACAACTAAACAAAGACTTAAATAGTTGGTACAAATTTTTTATTGGAGGCGAGAGAATGTCAAACCTAATAAAAGAAAACACAATATTTGATGAAGTAGATAAGAAATGCAAATCATTTATATCAGAAAATCCATTACTTGATGTATATAAGATAAAGGAAGCAGAAGAATATTTTCAAAGAGAAACACTCCATAGAGAATGGGAGAAAGGAATAGAACAAGGTATAGAGAAAGGTATAGAGAAAGGAATGGAACAAGGTATAGAGAAAGGCAGAGAAGAAGGTAAAAAATATAGTACATTGATAATAGCTAAGTCTATGAAAGAAGATGGGGCAGATTTTAAATTAATATCAAAATATACAGGATTAAACATAGAAGAAATAGAAAACCTTTAATAATATACAAATATAAAAAATTATTTCAAAATTCTGTTTCTTGAAGCATGTGCCAAAGCAATAGCCACGGCGTCGGCAGTATCATCTTGCATTATACTTGAGTCTGTAAAAAGATTAACCATTTTTATAACAGCATCTTTATTAGCATTTCCATTTCCTGTTATTTGTGATTTTATTTCTCTTGGCTTGTATTCTCTAAAATCTATATTATTCAAAGTAAGTGCTAATATTATAACCCCTCTTGCCTCAGCGACTTTTATAGCTGTTTTAGTATTTTTTGAAAAGAAAAGCTCTTCTATTGAAGCATTATCTGGTTTGTATTGTTTAATAAGTGAATCTAATTGAGTATATATATATGAGAGTCTTTGATTATATTTTTCATTTGAGAAAGTTTCGATAAGCCCAGAATTTACTATTTTATACTCGGAGTTTTTAGCCTCTACAAAAGCATAACCGCATCTAGCAAATCCCGGGTCTATACCTAAAGTTATCATTATTTATTAATAATATTATTCTTCTTCTATTAAGTTATCAGTAATTTCTAAGTTAGTAGCTACAGCAGAAACATCATCATGATCTTCAAAAAGAGAAATTATTTTCATAACTTTTTTAGCATCATTTTCAGCTATAGTCATAGTGTTATCAGCCATACGTACAATCTCAGCACTTTCAGGCTCTATACCTTTAGCTTTTAAAGCATCAACTATAGAAGATAAAGCTTCCATAGGTCCAGTAACTGTAAATACCTCATCATCTTGTTCTATATCTTCAGCACCTGCATCAAGCACTATATCCATTAAGCCCTCTTCAGTATTTCCGGCAGCAGGAACCATTACAACAGCTTTTTTCTTAAACTGCCAAGAAACCGCACCGCTCTCAGCTAAGTTTCCGCCGTTTTTGCTAAATATTGATCTTATCTCAGCAGCAGTTCTGTTTTTATTATCTGTAGCAACATCTACTATGATTGCAACGCCGCCTGGAGCATAACCCTCATAAGACATTTCTTCTATATTAGCACCTTCACCAGCACCAGCACCTCTTTTAATGGCTCTGTCTATATTATCATTAGGCATGTTAGTACCTTTAGCTTTAACTATAACCATTCTTAATCTTGCATTTTGGTCTGGGTCTGGGCTTCCGCCTTCTTTTACTGCGATTGTAATTTCTTTTGCTATTTTTGACCAAATCTTACCTTTCTTTGAATCATTTGCGGCTTTTTTATGTTTAATACTAGCCCACTTGGAGTGTCCTGACATATTACACCTCTGTTTTATTAGATTTTTTATTTATAGATTTTATTTAAAATATTACTTGCCTAGATTATATAACAAAAACTAACTATTGTCAAATTTTATTTATTTATTTTAAAAACAAATTAAAGTATTAAATTATATCAAATATGTTTTATACTTCCCTCTTTATATTAGGTGTGTAAATTATTCTTCTGAAATCAGAGTCTTTATTGTCCATATCGCCTAAAAATATTCTTTCATGTTTAGGTAGTTTTTCATAAGCCTCTTTCAATAATTCTCTGTTATAATCTGAAGGATATACAAGATAATTATGGTAGCATTTTATTGCATAATCAAAAGCATTTTCTTTACCTGAAATCTCTTTTATATTTTCTTCTATCTCTTTTAATTTTTCTTTTTTATTTGTGTATTTTAAAGTTGGTTTTAATTTAAGTTTTGCAAGATTTTCTATTATAATAGTATCATCTTCTTTTGGATATAAAACCAGTTCATTTTTATCAAACATATTTTTTATATTATCAAAGTTATATATATTATTGTCATTATATATTGATATTGTTTCATCATCATAAATGGTGTAGTAAGTTAAGAATATTTCTTTGTTAGATGAATAATGAGAAGATTTTCTAAATATAAAATAACTTTTACCATTGGATAAATCATATCCAAATTCCTTTTTCATTTTAAAATCAATTGGAATTGCCAAAAATGATACTTTTAATTTTTCCCATTTTTCTATCTCTCTTTGAGTAGTTTTATAAATATTCTGCATTTCAGGATTCATTTCTTTTAATATGCTTTTAATGTATTTATAATAATCATCTTTATGCATCCACTGAGATTCTAAAATTTCAAAATCACCTATACCACGAATATTTAATTCCTCATTATCTTCTATAAATGATACAACCCATTTTTTCTCTAATGCTTTTTCAAACTGATAAATATCAAATTTATCCCAAGCACTAACTATGCCATCTTCATAAATTGCTAAATTAGAGAGGAAATAAGAACCATTTTTTATAATACCGAAAAAACTTCTCCCTTCAACTCTTTCTTTTCTATACACATTATTTTTATACATATACACACCATTAGAAAGATAAAATAATAACTATAATTTTTTTATACATAAAAACCTCCTAATTTTATTATATAAAAAAATATATTAGTATTATCATAAATAACCTTATATAATTATAGTCTAATAAATAGGAGTTAGTAAATCAAATTTTTATGCAATTTTTTTAAAAAAAAAGCCCATTAGTATAAAAATACCAATGAGCTTTTTACTATATTTGTAATAAGACGACTAAATTATCCTATAATTCTCATTATAGATTGGTTTTTCATATTAGCATTAGCCAACATAGCAGCACCAGTTTGCTGTAAGATTTGTTCACGAGTATAAGCAACCATAGATTGAGCCATATCAGCATCTCTTATAACACTTTCAGAAGCGATAGTGTTTTCAGTAGCTATCATTAAGCTTTTTACCATAGATTCCATTCTGTTTTGAACAGCACCTAATTCAGCTCTTTGAGCAACAACCATTTGTATACCTTCATCTATTCTTCCTAAAGATTGGTTAGCAGTTTCAGCAGAAGAGATAGAAAGAGGAGTATCACCGCCAACTTGTAAGTTAGCAGCAGTCATAGCACCTATATTAACAGAAACTCTTTGATCCATATTAGCACCAATGTGGAAAGTGATAGGAGTTTGACCGTCAGCAGCGAAACGACCAGTTAACATGTTCATTTTGTTGAATTCAGCTTGAGAAGCGATTCTGTCAACTTCAGCTACTAATTGATTAACTTCTACTTGAATTAAAGCTCTGTCGCTGTCAGAATATATACCGTTAGCAGACTGAATAGCTAATTCTCTCATTCTTTGCATAATGTTAGTAGTTTCATTTAAGTAACCTTCAGTAGTTTGAATGAAAGAAATACCATTTTGAGCATTTCTAGTAGCTTGTTGTAAGCCGCGATATTGAGAACGCATTTTTTCAGATACTGCTAAACCAGAAGCATCATCACCTGCAGTATTGATTCTCATACCGCTTGAAAGTTGTTGGATTGTTTTTGTCATTTGATTGCCAGTTAAGTTTAACTGCCTGTTTGCATTTAATGCAGAAACATTATTGTTGATAATCATAGTTACTACCCTCCATGAATAGTCATTAAAAAATTATAATTTCCAAATTTATTATGTTTTAATATATTATTTAGTCATCCCCTACAAAATAATAACATAATATATAGATATATTATAATATTTTTTAAAAAAAAGTAAATACTAATTTTTTCAAAAAAAATTCCGATAGAGAGAATTGCACCTCAAATTAATAAGTTCTTTCTTTAATAATATTTAAAAAACATCAATATTTTTTTATAAAAAAATCAAATTTACACAAACAAAACTTCTAATTTTGACAAATAATGAAATTATTAGTATAATATTTAATAACTTATTAAAGGCAATATATGAGTACACTAAAAATAATTTCTTGGAATGTTAATGGCATAAGAGCAGCATACAAAAAAGGCTTATTAGATTTTATTAAAAAAGAAGATGCTGATATAATATGTTTGCAAGAGACTAAGGCTTTTGAAGAACAGCTTCCTGAAGATTTAAGAAACATAGAAGGATATCAGCTCTTTATTAACCCTGCAGACCCTGAAATAAGAAAAGGCTACAGCGGAGTTGCAATATATAGCAAATTAAAGCCAAATAAAGAAATTAAAAATAAATTTGGTTCTAAATTTACAGACAGAGAAGGAAGAATACTTGCTTTAGAGTTTGATGATTTTACTATATTTAATGTTTATTTTCCTAATGGCGGTAAATCTGAAGAACATTTTAATTATAAACTTTCTTTTTATGATGAAATGACCAAGCATATGATAAAATTAAAAGAGAAGACCAATGTAATATTATGCGGCGATATGAATATTGCTCATGAGGCTATAGACTTGGCTAGACCTAAAGAAAATGAAAAGAGTATTGGGTTTTTGCCTGTAGAACGCGAACGTATAACAAAATTTTTAAATAGCGGTTTTACTGATACTTTTAGAATGTTTGTGAAAGAAAATGGTCATTATAGTTGGTGGGATATGAAGACTCGTTCAAGAGAGAAGAATGTGGGCTGGAGAATAGATTATTTCTTTGTTAATAATGAAATATCAAACAACATTAAAAGGGCTGATATTTTAACTGATGTTCTTGGAAGCGACCATTGCCCTATATTAATTGAATGGGATAGATAATTGTATTTTTTTATTCAAGCTATATAAAACTATAATATTGATTTTTTAATTATATATAATAAAATTAAAAGATGTATATAAGGAGTTAAAAGAATGGTTAGTACTGTTATAGATGGGAAGACTGCTATTATTAATATAGAAAAAAACATCATATCTGAAAATG
Organism: uncultured Brachyspira sp.; assembly: GCF_934747485.1. Lineage (GTDB taxonomy): Bacteria > Spirochaetota > Brachyspiria > Brachyspirales > Brachyspiraceae > Brachyspira. The sequence continues at coordinate 14,172 of NZ_CAKVGN010000007.1, forward strand.
TTGATATATTAGAAGAAAAGCTCAATTATGTAAAAGATGCCGGAATATTAAATTTCGTATTTGATTTTCATAATATAGATTATATGTGTTCTTCTGCTTTAGGATTAATAGCTTCCGCTTTAAGAGTATCCGGTGAAAATGGCGGAAAGGTGTATTTCTGTTCTTTAAGCAGTAAATTAACAAGCTTATTTGAAGCTACAAGATTTCTCACTATAGTAAATACTGCCAAAGATGTTGACGAGGCTTTAAGCAATATCAAATAAATAACAATGAGGGTTTATGCTAATACAGATTATTAATTTTATATATGTTCTTATAATGCAGGCTTTAAGACTTTATTCATTTATATGGTTTATATGGATTATTATTAGCTGGCTTACGGCTTTTGGTGCTATACATTTAGATTATTATAACCCAATAGTTAATTTCTTTTATAGAATTACTGATGGGGTTATAGATAAAATTTTTGGGAATTTTAGAGACAAGCTTATAATAGGAGTGATAGATTTATCTCCTTTAGTATTTTTGCTTATACTTCAGATGGTTGTACCGCCTCTAATCACTATGCTATATAGATTTATAATTCGTTTATTATACTAATAATTTAGTATACATATAACTTTTTTATTCAACTTTTCCGACGAAAAAAGCAAAAATATTTTAACTTTATTATATATAAAACAATAACTGTTTTTAAGTTAAAAATGCAGTATTTTTATTATTTTATATATACCTATCCTACTGCTCTCAAAGCTGCGGCTAAGACATACAAATAATAAAAACATAAAAACTAAATTTTGACAAAATGCAAAATTTTTTGTATATTTTACTAAGCATTATAAAAAATCGGAACTATTCTTATGGACTTTTTAGAAGATATTAATAAATATATTAATGATGGTGATTATAAAAGAGCCATAGAAGAATTAAATTTATTAATATACGAAAACCCTGATAATGCCAAAGCTTTTTATATGCGTGGTAAGTTTAGATTTATAGATTTACAAAAAAATAAATATGACTATTCAAGTGCAAATCTTTCTTTAATATATTCAAATATAGAGTATGACCTTCTTCATTCTATAGAAATGGACCCTAATATAATTGATGCCTATAGGGGGTTAATGTATTTTAATAGAGATATAGGGAACATAGATAAAGAGAGAGAATATGCACAGATTTTGTTTGAAAAAGATAATAAGTCTTATGATGCCTTGCTTATGCTTGCTAATAGTTATCTAAACAATGGAGAGAATGCTTCTGACTTTCATCAGGCTATTGGTTATTATGATGATTTTATTGATAGAGTTGATATTGAAGAGTCTAAGGTTGCAAGGTTTGAGAGGGGACTTTGCTATTATAATTTAAATATATTAATTAAGGCAGACTATGAAGCTAATGAGCTTATAAAAGATTTTCCTTTTTATGATGATGCTTATTTTCTAAAGGCCATTGCATTGGCTAAACAGGGTGTTGACAGTGAGTTTTATTATGATGCTTTATTATTTTTAAATAGGGCTATAGAGCTTAATAATAAAAATTATAATGCCATTTATGAAAGGGCTGAATGGTATTTCAGTAAAGAAGATTATTTGAATGCTATAGAAAATTACGACATACTGCTTGAAACTGACAATAAATATAAATTGGCTGCTTTGCTTGGAAAAGCTGAGGCTTTGCATGATTATATTGTAAGCGGTAAATGCTATACGGAAAAAAAACATCTTAATGAAGCATTTTCTTTATTAGATAAAATAATAAAAAACTTTTCTTTAGATAAAAAATATATGAGATATAAATATTATAGGGGTAATTTATATGCTTATATTGGAGAGACTGATAAGGCCAAAGATGAATTTGATGATATACTAAAAAACAATGATGACTTTAACGAATGGTTTTATAATGATATGTTAGAGTTCTGTTATTATAATGCCAAAACAGATGATGATTACAAAAAGCTTATTAAGTATTTAAACAAAAATAATAAAACTTTAATATATAAAACATTTTCTTATTATAAACTAAAAAACTATAAAGAATCAGCATTATCTGCAAAAGAAATATTGGATAATTTAAATAATAATATAGAATATTTTAATAATGATGAAGATATCTATCATTTAAGATATATATATGCTTTTTCGCTAATAAAGATAAAATCTCATGATTATGAAACAATAATAGAAAACTTAAAAATATCATTAAACAGCAGCGAACTAAATAAAGCAATAATATACAGAAAAATAGCAAAAGTGATGATATACAACATACCTCAAAAATATTATTATGAAGGCATTAAATATTTAGAAATGGCAATAAATATGAACGACTTTTTTGCCTATTATATATATTCAAAAGAGCTATTTTATGGAAACATTCTAACCCCCTCTCCAGAACTCGCAATAGGAATGGCTAATACTTCTGTTGATTTACACAGCACATTTGAACCGTCTTATATTATTTTGGGAAGAGCATATGAACTAGGAAGAGGAATAGAGAAAAATGAAGATAAAGCTTTTGAAATATATTATAAATCTAATGAAATAGCAAAGATGAATAATTATCATTCATCTTGCTCTAAAGCAGCACTTTCGCATTGTTATTATAATGGCATTGGTGTAAATAAAAATGAAGCTTTGGCATTGGAATTAATAAAAAATGCTGTAGATAATTATAGCGAAAATTGTCATGACTATGTTTTATTATTGTACGCATATTTTGCTCTTACTTGCAAAGAGGGTTTTAGTTTAGAGAAGGCTGCCTCTATTTTTGATGAGGGTATTACATATCATAATAGCCTATCTTTTATTATGACTTTTAAGCGTGTTTATAAAAAACTTGGCAACAGTTCTATGGTAAAAAAACTTGCTGGTATTGAAAAAGAAACTCTAAAAAATACAGGCGAGTTTAATTTAAATTATTTAAGAAAATACATAAAAAACTATAATGAATATTATCCAATAGTATTTAATAGATAATTATCATTTTACTTTTTGACAAAAAATCATATTATATATATTATATAGGAACTAAAAAATTATAAGAGAGGATAAATTATGATAAATAAAACTATGAGTATAGGGGAAATTATACAGATATTTCCAGATTCAGTAGAGATTATGATGAGCTATGGCCTTCATTGTGTAGGATGCCATGTTGCAAGCTGGGAGAGCCTTGAAGAAGGATGCAGAGGTCATGGAATGGACGATGAAAAAATAGATAATTTAGTTAAAGAAATAAATGAAAGATGTTCTAAAAACTAATATTTATTTACTAAAATATTTTAATAAATAAAAAAACAAAAAAGCTTCGTTTAATATACGAAGCTTTTTTATATTATTTCATTTTATATTATTCACACTTGTTTATTTATAAGTACAGATAATCTTTTATTAAGTAAATGTTCTTTTCCTTTGTTGTTGTAGCCTACTTTTTTGCTTTCATTTAATACTTCTTTCATATCTGTAAAAAAGTCTAATGCCTCATCGAACAATTTTGGTGCTAATTTATTTAGATGTTTTAATCTAGCCATCAAAGTTACAAGCTCCAAACGAAGTGAAGATATTTTGGCAGTTTTATTTAGAGGTATTTTTCTTATTATATCAGACAAAGTAGCTGTTTGAGAAAGATGAGGGAATTTATTTAATATTATTAAATCTGTAATATTTTCTCTTAACTTTCTTAATTCATTAGCCTCTTTCATTTTTTCACTCTGATGCTCGCAGTACATATGAACATCTTGAAGCCTTGTATCTATGATAGAGTTTACTTTTCTCTCTTCATCTTCCAATATAACCTTATAGACTTCTATTTCTTTATTAAGAATTATTTCAATTTTTGTAAGTTCTTCATATAAGTTAAACATAAAATACCATCCCTTAATTTATATAATAATTATCGATATTAAAAAAAATTACTTTACATAATTTTTTAAATAAAAATTATATTTTATTACAGGAGACTTTAATTTATATATAAATAATAGTATTTTACATAAAGATGCAGTTATCGGAAAAGCATATAAAAAATCTATAACATTCTTTTACAAAATAAAGCATGTATTTTTCAAATATTCTTATTTAAAATGCTGAGATAGTTTTCTAATATTAAAACTGCCGCAATCAAATCATTAGCCTTTTTTTTAACGTTTTTCTTTTTACCCCTCAAAATAAAATCTGCCTCTTTTGAAGTGCCGTATTCATCTACAAAAACAACATTTACTTTAACGCTTTTTAAGAGAAACTCAGAAAACCTTCTTATCTCAGCACACCATTCACTCTCTTTTCCTTCGTCAGATAAAGGAAGACCAAAAACAACCGTATCAATTTTTTTCTCTTCTATTATATCCATCAAAGCACGTTTTACTTTCCTTGCATTACTTTCTTCTATAAGACTGCATGGGAAAGGAATTTTTATATTCATATCCATAAAAGCAGTGCCTGTTTTTTTACGTCCGAAATCTACAGCTAATATCATCATATATTTCTTTTTTATTCTATTATTCCTCTATAGTAATGATATCATATTTTTTGAAATTATGAACGCTTGATTTTATATAAGCATTATCTACATTTCTAATATTATCAACTTCTACAAACTCATTTTCTTCTGTTTTTATAAATAGTTTAAATCTGTTATCATTATGTTTTAGAAAATCTTTGCCTATATATACTAATTCATCACCATTTTTGATTGTGTTATAAACTGTTATTTTTGCATATTCTTCGCTGTCATCTGCAATCATACCCATAAGCCTTCTGCCTTTAAGATATCCTTTTAATGTTGGCTTTATATTATCACGCCCAAAATAAAAACCTGTATCGCTTTCTCTTCTGCTTATAGTGTCTAACTCTTTTAAATAGCTTGCGATAGGCTCTTTTTTTATAGCCTCTGGGTAAGATTCATAGCCGATTCTTTCAAGCAAATCTAGTAACACCCTATAAACTCTAACAGTATTAGCAACATAATAAACACTCTTCATTCTGCCTTCAATTTTTATAGAATCAATTCCAGCCTTCTGAAGCAAATGCAAATATTCTGCCATTTGTAAATCTCTGCTGCTCAATATTGTAGAATGCTCATCACCCTCTTCTATTTCCATAAACTCGCCCGGTCTTGTTTTCTCTTCTATGTAGGTTTTAAAATTCCACCTGCAAACTTGCGAGCATTCTCCTCCGTTTGCATCTCTGTTATTTAAAAAGTTTGAAAGTAAGCACCTTCCAGAATAAGACATGCATACTGCCCCATGCACAAAACTCTCTAACTCCAAATCAGTGTTATCTCTAATCTCTTTTATCTCGTCTAATGAAAGCTCTCTTGCTAATATTATTCTGCTTGCTCCTAGGCTTTCATATATTTTACAAGAATAGCTGTTTGTAACAGAAGCTTGAGTACTTATATGAATAGCGGCATCTGGCATCACTTCTTTAACTGCAGCCAACACTCCCAAATCTGAAACTATAAATGCATCTATATTTAAACTTGATATCTCTTTTAAATAGTCTTTTAAATTATTTTTATCATATTCATGCAAAAAAGCATTTAATGTAAGATATATTTTTTTGTTTAGGTTTTTAGCAATATCCGAACATTGAGCAAGTTCTTCTATGGTTGTGTTTTTGCTTTGATGTCTTAAATTAAATAAAGCACCTCCTATATAAGCTGCATCAGCTCCATAATGATATGCTACTTCTAATTTTTCTTTATTACCTGCTGGTGCTAGTAGTTCCATTTTTTATATATCTCCATTTATTGTTATATTCTTTTAATTGTTTTATTATTATAAAAAAAATCAATAATTTAATTTCTAATGTTATTAAGCGAAAAAGTTAAATATCAGTATATTTTAATAAGTTAAATATTTCAATAAAAAATGTTATAAATTAATATGTTGACATTATCGTTAAATTATAACATAATAAGACACCATATTTAATTTTTCAAAATGGAAATAATTTCATGATTAGTCATAAAATAGTACTAGGCGACAGCAGATATTTAAACAAAATAAAAGATAAATCTGTACAGTTAATCATTACTTCTCCTCCATATTGGCAATTGAAAGATTACGGTTCTGAAAATCAAATAGGATTTAATGATAGTTATGAAGAATATATTAATAATTTAAATTTAGTTTGGAAAGAGTGCTATAGAGTTTTATCTGACGGATGCAGATTATGTATAAATATAGGAGATCAATTTGCTAGATCCGTATACTACGGCAGATATAAAGTTATACCTATAAGAACAGAAATTATAAGATTTTGTGAAACTTTAGGTATGGATTATATGGGTGCAATAATATGGCAGAAAAATACTACTATGAACACTTCTGGCGGAGGCTCTGTAATGGGGAGTTTTCCTTATCCTAGAAATGGTATATTAAAAATAGATTATGAGTTTATTTTAATATTTAAAAAATTAGGTAATGCCCCAAAACCTACAAAACAGCAAAAAGAAGAATCTATATTAAGTAAAGAAGAATGGAACACATATTTTGCTTCTCATTGGACTTTTGGTGGAGCTAAACAAACTGAACATATAGCCATGTTTCCAGAAGAGCTTCCTAGGAGATTAATAAAGATGTTTTCTTTTGTTAATGAAACAGTATTTGATCCTTTTGCTGGAAGCGGTACTACTTTATTAGCTGCAAAAAATCTTGGAAGAAATTCTATAGGGTACGAAATTAATAAGGATTTTATTCCTATTATAAAAAATAAATTGAATGTAGAACAAAATGATTTAAATAATAAATTTATATTTGATATTGATAATGATTCAAAAAATCTTGAAAAAGATTTACCCTATATATTTCAAGACCCGCATAAAATGAACAAAAAAATAGATATAAAAAAGATGCAGTTTGGTTCAAAGATAGATAATAAAAAAATAGAAGAAGAAAAATTTTTTCAAGTAAAAAAGATAATAAGCCCTAACAAGATTGAAATTGACAACAATATTGTAATTAAACTTATAGGAATTAAGCCTATTGAAAAATTTGAAAAAGAAGCCATGGAATTTTTAGAGAATAAACTAAAAAAAAGAAAAATATTTTTAAAATATGATTCTCTTAAATATGATGATGATAATAATATGCTTTGCTACATATATTTGAAAAATAAAACTTTTATCAACAGACATTTAATAAAAACTGGATATGTTGATGTGGAGAGAGAATATGATTATATATATAAAAAAAGTTTTTTAAGCTTATTAAATATAAATTAATCTTCTATTTCTATATCAAAACTACCTTCAGAAATTTTATTATAATAAATCATTTTTACATTTATTTTTTCGTTTAATCTATTTGTTTTATATGTAATTGGTTTAATAGAATATGCAGTATTTCCAACATAGCCATCTATACCATGAGATTCTTCTTCTTTTGTAGCTAGTCTGCAATCTTTTTTTTTAATTTGTGCCAATTTGTGAATTATTGCTTTTTGTATATATAAGCCATTAAAAGTTTTGTTTATAACTAAATCTTCTGCCCATTTATATACCAATTTTTTATTTATTAATTTAATTGCTTCTTGAAGATTTTTTATATTTTCCATTATTCTTTCTGCTGCATTATCAATTGCATCCGGATAGTTTTCTAAATACCATTTTTTCCAATTCTCGATGTTTATATTTTGATTATTATCCATATACTCTTGAAATATTTCAGACAAAGTTCCTACTACTTTTGGACGTGTACCTTGAGCATTTTGGTTCGCTAAATTCATTAATTGTGTTGTGTATTTTGGAAATTCTATTTTTATAGATGTATTAATTTTTTTTAATTCTTCTTTTGTTAATTCAAATTTCATATATTATAACTCCTATTAATTTACATATCGGATAATTTATATATGCTTTAATCTAAATAATATATTTAAAAATTTTTATTTTATTATATTATAGAACCAATATGAATGATGAGCTATTTCAAAAATTAAAAGAATTAGAAAGATATTGTAAAGAAGACTTTCTTGTATCCCTTACAAATAAAGGAATATACAACAGAGCTTTAAAAGATTTTGAAAAGATTAAAGATGTTATAAATTTAAAATTAGATGATGAGAATATAAAAATCTCTTTTGAAGATGTAGAAGTAATATTTAAAAATGATGAAATAAAAAACTCTCTCTGCTCTTGCCCATCAAAAACTATTTGTAAACATGTAATAATAGCAATACTCTATATAAAAGATTATCTCTCTAAAATAGATTATAGTTCTCAAGAAGAGTCCTTTAACAAAAATAATTTTAACTATATAATAAATACTTCAGTAGATGAATTAAAAAAAATATCAAGCAAAAAAAACTTTGAATATGCATTGGATATTATTAAAAATAATTCAGAAACAAACATAAAAGAAGATAATATATTAGAAATAAAATTAAAAGAAGCTGTAATTTATTTTGAAAAAAATAGCAGCATAGAAAAATCAATCTGCTCTATTTGTAAAGACAATAATTTATGCTATCATAAAATAGCTGCCATATTAAAATACAAAGAGTTTTATAATAATCTTGAAGAGATAAAAGAAGAATACAAAGAAATAGATTATAATTTAATTTCATTTTCAAAAATGTTTGTAGAAGATATTTTTAAGAAAGGAATATACTCCTGCAATGAAAATGATTTTGACAAGGCAGAATATATTGCCACACAATTATTAATAAAAGACATACCATCTCTTTCAAAACTTTTTAGAAGTGCTGCTAATGGAATTGATGCTATGATTAATAAAAAAGCTTATTTTAGTAAATTATTAATGTTTAATACACTTGCAAAAATTTATAATTTAATAAGATATATAGAAGCCTCTGATAATGAAACATTAAATAAACTAATAGGAGAGAAAAAAACCAAATATGTGGAAAATAGATATTCAGAGTTTATTGGAATAGGTGCTTATCCATTTGTTCTTTCAAGCGGATATATGGGCTCTACTTCTTATGTTTATAATTTAAATAATAAAGAAATATATTCTATATCAAATATAATGCCTACTTTTTATGAAAGCAATAATAATTTTAGTATTTATGATAATATAAAATTAAATTATACAAAAAAAAATATTAATAATTTATCAATAGAAGATTTATCAAAAAATAAAAGCGGCATTGAAAATTTTAGAACCAATAATGATAATAAAATTTCATTAAATAAAAATACTAATTTCCAATTAAAAGAGAGAGTGAATTTTAAGTTTATTGATTCTATAAAAAAAGACTTAGAAGATATTTTTATTGAAAGCTATGAGGATATAAAAAATATTAGTTTTGATTATGATTATTTTTTTAATAGAGAAAATTATAAAATCATTATCACAGAGTTTGAAAGAATTGAAAATATAAGTTTTGATAAAATTAATCAGATATTTTATTTTGATATATTAAACAGCAAAAAAGAATCTCTAACGCTTAATATAAAATATAATAATATAAACAAGCATGGAGTAAAGTTTATAAAAAATTATAAGAACTCAAAGATTGACGAAGATAAATTTATAGTGATGAAAAAGAGCAATTTTACAATAAAGCCAATTAGTATAATAAATATTAATGCAGTTATAAACATATATTTTTAATTTGTTTTAATATTATAAGTTTATTAAAAATATTTTTTAAGTTTTTTGTTTGTGGTGGCTTTGCCCCCACACCCCCAGTTCTTTTATTGGTATAAAAGAACCAAAAGAACTGCATTTTTAATCAATAATACTTAAAAATTTTATAATCAATAATATATTACTATATAATATTTAATTATTAAACATATAAATATATAATTACATATGATATTATCAATAATATATTTGCACTTTTTGCAACTTTTTGCTGCGGGAAAAAGTTGAATAAAAAAATAAAAAATTGTATGATAAAATATAATTATCTAAATCTATATCAATAATATGAGTTTAGTATCAAATATCTGTCCTTACCTTTAGCATTAACATCTGGGTTATAAACAACATAAACATTGTTGCCAAGCTCAACATATCTAAGAAGTTTATCATCAGAGAAAAAATCTCCCTGCACATATATTGCAGCCCCCGGAGACATTGGGAAGTTTGCTGATGCTGTTATCACTTTTGGTTTTGTATTTATTATTCCTTTATATCCGTATAAACCGCTTGCTTCATTTTTATAATTAGCCTCAAGCCATGTAGCATATAGTTCGCTCCAATCTTTAAACTGCTTTATGTTTTTATTTGCAGCATATAGAATTGCTTTGTAAGTGTGTTTATATTCTTCTGGTGCGTTTGCTATGTCTTTATATATTTCAAAGCCATTTTTTGAATGTATAGCTAGCCAATACATAAAAAGTGAAACAGTTGCATATTTATGCACAGTGTATCCTCCAGACCAATTAACAAAATAATCTCCTTTGGTTATAAGATACATAGAATCACTGTTATAGTATTGAAGACGATTTTCTGGCAAGTACCCTCTGTATGCTATTACTGCCGCTTCTGATAATGCCTCGTCCACCCACACATCAAAATCTGTTTTTTTGCTTTCTCTCAAATTGCTGTAATGAATTATATGCTGAAGCTCATGAATTATTGTGTTTAATACAGAATCCACATTATCCCAACCGTTTATATAATCTAAAAATATTATGTTTTTGTTTTCGTTTTCTATTTCGCTGTAATTGCCTTCAAATATGGAGTATCCTTGCATATATGGTTTAGCTCCTGTGTGTCCTCCATTTATGTCCATTATGAGAAGTATTAATTTTGTTTTTATATCGCCGTATAAATATTTTTCTAATTCATATGCTTTCATTGTTTGTGATAATATTTCTTTTAATATTTTTTCATCTACTGTAAGTCCATTTTCTAAGTACACATCTATACTTGAAGTTGAATATATATTTTTTGCTTTTATTTGTTCTTTTGAATAATTGTTATTAATATATCTTACTGCATTAAATGTTTTCTCTTTATAATCAGCTTTATATATTTCGTAGGTTTTATTTTGATTTAATATGCTATTGATGTTTGCATTTAGTATTAATGTGTTTAATGATATTAAGATTAATACAAATATTTTTTTCATCATAAGAACACCTCGTATTTTTAACAAGTATTAAAAGTTCTGTTATAATTCTCGGCAAATAAAGTTTTTATCAAAGCATATAAAATGGATTTCTTTCTAATACTAAATTAATGAGTATTGATATTATTTTAATTTACTGTTTGTATAAGTTTTTTTATTCAACTTTTTCCCGTAGCAAAAAGTTGCAAAAAATACAAATGTTTTAACTCTATATATTGGAATATATTAAGTATAAAATAATACTTGTATTTTAGGGTTAAAAAATGCAGCCTTTTTGCTTCTTTGTGGCAACAAAAGAAGTGGGGGCGTGGGGGCAAAGCCACCACAAATAATAAAAAATAAAAATTAAATTTTTGAAAAATATAATTGATAGCCATATACTAAAATAATTAATTATAAAACAAAAATGCTTTACAAAAATTATTATTATATTATCATGTATATAAAATAAGCTTCTATAAGAGGATTTATTTATGGAATACAAACAAATAGTTAACGAAGATTATATAGCTAAAGAAGAAAACCCAATTAAACAAAGCGATATATATAAATTAGCAGAAGAGTTTGCAAGTAGTAGCAATAATAACAAATCAGAAAATAATTATGCAATGCTTATTGTTGATGCTCAGAGAGATTTTGTAGACACAGAAAAAGGTGCATTGCCTGTACGCGGAGCTAAACAAGATATTTCAAGAATAACTAAATTTATTTTTGAAAATATAAACTCAATTTCAGCAATATACACCACAATAGACACTCATAGATATGATGCTATATTTCACCCTTGTTTATGGAAAGATAAAGAAGGTAATGATGTTAAACCTTTTACAGAAATTACAATAGACAAAATAGAAAATAAAGAAGTAATACCTGTTTTTGAAGATATTCAAATTGATTATGTAAGAACATTAAAATCACAATGCAGTCAAAACTTAATTGTCTGGCCTTATCATTGCATATATGCTACAGATGGCTGGCTTATAGAAAAACAATTATCTAATATGCTACTTTTTTATGAGAGAGCAAAAAATACTTCAGTTAATAGAATAGTTAAAGGCACAGATAAGTTCAGCGAAATGTATGGAGCTATAAAACAAGAAGTTGTAAGTAAGTATACTTCTAAAAATTCTCATACTTGGATTTATACAATGAAAGATTATGATAAAATATATATATGCGGAGAGGCAAAAGATTATTGTGTTTATGAGACTGTTAAGCAATTATGTGAAGAGTATGACAGCAGTGTTAGAAGTAAGCTTTATGTGATGATGAATTGCTGCAGTTCAATAGGCGATGAAATAAAATGCAATTTGAAATATAAAGAGTTGTCGAAGAAATACGGCATTAACTTGATAGAGATATAATTATTAGTTTATCAATTTTTTTTATTGTTCTTTTTCCCGCCGCTCGCACCCATACCTAAAGGTACTTCTTTCAGTCGCAGGCACTCCCTTCGGTCGCGGTGCGGAGTTCTTCAAAGTTTAAAAAATGCAAATATTTAAATTTCATATATAATAAAAATATATATAAATAATAAAATATGTTTTGGGTGATATTTCATAAAATGCAGTCTTTTTGCTTCTTTGGGTCACCAAAAGAAGTGGGGTGCGAGGCAAAGCCCTGCAAATAATAAAAATAAAGAAAGTTAAAAATTTTTTGTAGTTATAGTAAAATAAAAAATTATAAATATTTCTCTATTTCTGTAAATGCAACACCTGCTTTCTCTTTAACATAAATATCAACTATTGAATTTGTAAAATTAGAAGGCTCTGGATTAATCTCCATTATTGCTGCACCAGCTCTCTTTGCTATATGAGGAATTTGAGCTGCAGGCATAACTTCTCCGCCTGTTCCTATTATAATAAATAAATCACATTTCTGAGCGTCCTCTATAGAGCTTTGAAAATCGTAAGTAGGTAAAGCCTCTCCAAAAAATACGAAATTTGGTTTTAATATGGCATTACAATTTTCGCAAGTAGGAGGGTCCATTGATAATATTTTTTTATCTATTTTATATTTATTATGACATTTCATACATACAGCATATTGAGCAGTACCGTGAAGTTCATATACAATTTTGCTTCCTGCCTCTTGATGAAGATTATCTATATTTTGTGTGATTACAGAACGCATTATGCCTTTTTTTTCTAATTCTGCTAATACCAAATGAGCCTTATTAGGCTTAACGTTGTCTATAGGCTCATAGAATACTTTTTTTAATGAATGCCATGCTTCTTTAGGGTGTCTTGTAAAATATGAAATTTCAGCAAATTGACTCCCATGTTTTTCCCAAAGCCCATTCTCTCCCCTAAAAGGAGGAACACCGCTTTCTACGCTTATGCCTGCACCGGTGAATGCAACTGCATATTTTGATGCTTTTATTTTGTCTGCTATTTCTTTATAATCTATCATACCTATTATTATATAATAAAAATATATTATTTCTACAATAATCTTTTAATAAATTTAAATATTAATAAAAATAAAAAAATTTCATATTTATATTTTACTTTTTATCTATATTTTATATACTTAAAGATACATATAATATATATATTATATCAAAATAAAATATATAAAAATAATATTATTGCATTGTTAATAATCTAAAATTATTGACAGTAAGCTTTATTATGATATAATATATTAAGTATATGTAATAAAAAATACTGTAGAGGTTTTAAAATGATTAGTAGAACACAAATAATGAGACTATTAAAATATAAAAATGCATTAAGAAGAATGAAGAGTTTTGGTTTTATTAAAGCATATTCTAATAACTTGGGTGATGCAATAGGAATAACCTCTGTTCAGGTGAGAAAAGATTTTTCATTATTTAATATATCAGGCAACAAGAAAGGCGGTTATAATGTTGATGACTTGCTCGACCAAATAGATAATATATTAGGCAAACAAATATCGCATAATATAATATTAATAGGCTACGGAAAAATAGGTAAAGCTTTGGTTAATTATAGAGGTTTTGAAAATGAATCTATAAAAATAGTAGCAGCTTTTGACCATAATCCAGAGAAAATAGACAGAGAGGCTCCTACTCCAATACTTCCTATAGATGAATTGAAAGATTTTATTATTAACAACAAAATAGAGATAGCAATATTAACAGTTCCAGATTTAGAAGCACAAAGAATGTTTGACGTGATATGCAATGCTGGTATTAAAGGTGTATTAAATTTTGCTCCTATAAAATTATTAGAAAGACCAGATTGTATTATTAATGATGTTAATATAGCAGATGAAATAGAATCATTGTTCTATTTTATTAATGATGTTAAATTGCCTTCTCCTAAAAAATCTAAAGAAAAGAAATAAGCTTTTTTAGATTATGGAACAGAAAAATAATAATATAAACAATCAAGATGAAGGTATAAAAAAAGATAATGATGAAGAGCTGCATAAAAAAAGGATTAAAAGAAAAAGATTAAAAAAAATCTTAAAGCGAAGAAGAAAAAGAAAAAGAATAGCATATATTAATGGTCTTCCTCTAATAAAACTATTATCCAAAATAGATGACAAATTATTTTTAAAGATTTTTAAAGATAATAGAAAAGGTCCTTTTAAAAGCTTTATGAAGTTTATGAGCAGGCTTGGAGATGGTTATGTGTGGGCAGGTATTTATCTTATATTCTATATGTTTAGAATAGATTATGCTTTAATATATTTTTCAAGGGCATTAACAGCAGCTATTATATGCATATTTATTTTTTTATACACAAAGAATTTCTTCAGCCGTATACGCCCATATAAGAAACATGGAAAAATTCCTATAATGTATCCTCCAGATAAGCATTCTTTTCCATCTGGGCACACTATGGTAGCTTTTGCAATATCTTTTTCTATGGGAAGTTATAGTTTATATTCATTTTTCTTATTTTACAGCATTGCTTTTTTAATAGCATTCAGCAGAGTTTATGTTGGGCTTCATTATCCTTTCGATGTTATTTCCGGAATAATATCCGGTACTGTTATAGGGGCATGCACTAATTTGCTTTTTTATTATATAACAGGTCTTCCTATGATTGGACATCTTTGATATAATATAGGGCATGAAAATATTTTTTATATTCTTGTTAATAACTGCTATAACATTCGCACAAAACTCTGTAATGGTATTTCAAAATAATAGTGATTATATGCATAGAGCTCTCTATGATTTAATTACCAAAAATATTTTCCTTTATTCTGATTTTAAAATTATAGAGACAAAAGAGAATAACAATTACAGCCAAGTGAAATCTAAAATAAAAGAATTAAGTTCAAAAAATAATTCAGACTTTTCTATTTTGTATAATATAAAAGATTTTGAAGATGGATTTTTACTTAATTATATTATTTATGATAATTCTAATAGATGGTATGAAAATGAATATTATTTTAGAGAAAGTAATATGTTTGAAGCTGTCAATAAAGTTTTAGATGATTTTTATAAAATGAATCATGTAAGCATTTCTAAAGACAATTACATAAAGGAAGATGAGTATATTTCTCTTATAGGCTATTATTCTGATATTGTGTCTAATGATAATATTTACAATTTGTTTTATAATTTTCACAAGGATAATATTTATTTTAATATGGATTATTTGGAGTATTTATTTTCCAATAATGAAAATGAAGATGATTTGATTTCTAATATATTAAAAAACATTGATAAAAAAAATCATTATTATTTTTATGTACTTGGTATTAAATATTATAATAATTATAAAGTAAATGTTATATATGATGATATAGAAAAAAGTATTTTAAATTATGAGGAGGCTATAAAATTAAAACCAAATTCTTATTTATATAACGAGAAACTTGCTAAGGCTTATTTGCTTAAAAATGATTATGAGAATGCTTTAAAATATTATGAGAATGCAATTATTTTAAGTGATAATAACACTGATTTAATAAAAGATGTTTTAAACATATTAAACAGAGATTTTGAGAAAAATGCTAATAAAATAATAGAATATTTTAACAAAATAATCAGTATAGACAATAATGATGATGAGGCAATAGAGGAGCTTGCTAAACTTTATGAATCTATTGGAGATTATAATAATGCTTATCTTTATTATAATAAACTAATGGAAGCAATAAACTATCATCTTTATATTATAAACAATGAGAAGCCTAATGCTTTGCTTTATGATAGATATATGCTTAAAAAAAACAGAACCCAAACAAAAATAAAGTCTATAGAAAATAGAATGAAATGATTGTATTTCATTTTCAGGGACTAGCCGCTATAAATAAAAAACCAAAAAATATTTTACAAATTTAAAATTTTTAATTGATAATTAATGGAAATTTATGAAAAACAAAACTAAATTAGCAATATTTTTAATGATACTTTCTGCTTTATCTTTTAGCTTGATGCAGATGAGCGTAAAAATTTCCGGTAAAAGTATTCCTGTAATGCAGCAGGTTTTCTCACGCAACTTAATAATAATGATAATTAGCTTAATTGTTTTATTAAAAAATAAAGAGAGTTTTTTACCGAATAAAGAAAGCATTATACCTTTAATATTAAGGTCTTTGTTTGGATTTTTTGGAGTTGTGGCATCATTCTACGCTTTTAATAATATGATTTTAGCAGATGCTTCTATACTTCAAAATACTTCTCCTTTTTGGTCAACTTTTTTTGCATTTCTCATAATAAAAGAAAAGATTTTTAAAATACAGTGGCTTGCATTAATTGTAGCGATAATCGGGGCAATGTTTGTTATTAAGCCATCTTTTAATTCTAATATATTTCCTTCTTTAGTAGCATTATCCGGAGCAATGTTTGCAGGATTAGCGTACACTATGATAGGCTATCTTAAAGGCAAAGAAAGAAACTCTATTATAATACTTTATTTCTCTTTTATATCATCTATCCTTTCTTTAATTTTTGCTAAAACTTTTGTAATGCCTAATCTGTATGAGTTTTTAATGCTTATTCTAATAGGTGTATTTGCTGGCTTTGGACAATTCTTTTTAACAGTGTCTTATAAAGAAGCTCCTGTTTCTACTGTAAGTATATTCAATTATACAGGGCTTATATTTTCTTATTTGATAAGCGTTTTATTTTTCAATGAATTAATAGATGTTTATTCTATTGTAGGCATGCTTCTAACAATTTCTGCTGCTTTGATTGTATATTTTTACAAGTTAAAAGTTAAGTAAGTCTGTTAAAATTCGTACAAAATGTAGCGTAATATAGTTTACATTTTATTTACAATATAATATTTTTTGTAAAATTAATTTATAATTCTTTACAAAACAATTAAAATATACTATAATTATAATATAAGGTTAAATAATTCCTTAAATTTACAAAAGAGGGAGATTATTTATGAAAAGTTTAATAATTTTAGCTATGAGTTTTATTGTTGGAGTAAAGGCTTATGGTTTTGATTTAATAGAAGATACTTTTGATTTCATATTTGATGATTTGGCGAAGGTAATTGGGATAATAGTAATAATAGGTATTATATTTTATTTTATAAAGAAGCATTCAAAAAACTCTAATTAATTTTAATATTTGGAGATACAATGAAGAAAATAATAATATTTATAATATCATATAACTTAGCTTATGGTTTTGATTTAATAGAAGATACTTTTGAATTTTTATTTGAAGATGTTGCTCAGATATTTGGAATTATAGCAATGATACTTGTTGCTATGTATTTTATTAAGAGATTTTTAAGAGAAGATTCTAACAGTTCAAAGAGGTTTTCTTATCATAGGGAAGAAGAAGAGAATAATAGAACTGATATAGTAAAAAGAGAAAGAGTTTATGATATTAAAAGAAACAAGGATAATT
This sequence comes from uncultured Brachyspira sp., assembly GCF_934747485.1. Taxonomy (GTDB): domain Bacteria; phylum Spirochaetota; class Brachyspiria; order Brachyspirales; family Brachyspiraceae; genus Brachyspira. The sequence goes on from NZ_CAKVGN010000007.1 coordinate 32,049, forward strand.
AAAAAAGTATAATTAAAAAGTTAATCAAAATTTATTAAAAAAGGAGGAAAATTATATGAAATATTTAGTAATATCTTTAGTATCAATATTTTTTATATTTATAATTGTAGGAATGGTTTTTCTTTTTAGAGGAAACACTGGGTATTTCAATTATTATTTATTAGATAATTTAGATGATATAGTAGAGGGTATATTTGAGATTATTGTTTTAGGTATAGTTGCTGTTATAGGCGTAGCATTTTTGAAAAAGATTTGGCATAAATTATAATTAATATATTTGAGGAATATTTTATGCTTGCTATTTATAAATTATTTAATATACTTATATAATAATATTTTCTCGGAGTATAAAGGTGAAGTATATTAAATATTTATTATTGTTATTGGTTTTTAATTTTTCATTGTTTGCTTTAACAGAAGCTGAACAAAGTTTATTTGATGCTGTAAATAAGAAAGATTCTCAAAATGTTTCTGCAATACTAAATAGTTCTCCAGACATTAACATTAATGCTTCTGACATGGAAGGATACACGTCTTTGCATAGGGCTATTGTTAATAATGATTTAAATACCGTAATGGAGCTTTTAAAAAATGAGAATATTGATATTAATTCAAAATTGGGAATAGAAGTTTCAATAGACGGATGGTATTTAGGAGGGGCTACACCTTTAATATTAGCTTCATATTTGGGATATGCTGATATAGTAAATGTGTTAATAGAGAAAGATGTAGATATTAAAGCAAAAGATGATGTTGATGGATGCATGGCTATACATTTAGCTGCTGCTAACGGAAAAGATGAAGTTATTAATATTTTGTTAGACAAAGATGCTTCAAACATAAATGATGTAGACAATAAAGGAAATACTCCATTACATTGGGCTTCTATGAAAGACAAAACTGATACTGTGATACTACTTATTGATAATGGTGCTGATATTGAAGCTAAAGATGTAGATAGTTGGACTGCTTTACATTATGCTGCCGCTTTTGCATCACTTCAAACTGTTGAGGCTTTAGTGAATAATGGTGCAGATAAAAACAGCCTTACAAAAGATGGTAATATTCCTGCAAATTATGCTAAAGATGAAAATATAAAAACTTATTTATCCGGCGGAAAAATAGGAAGAGAAGATACTGAAGTTACAGAAGAAGAAGCAGAAGAAACTGCTGAGAATACAGAAACTTCTGAAACAATTACAGAAGATGAATTAAATACTGAATTAGATACTACTCAAAACGGAAGCATAGTTGCTCCTGCTGCAGTAGATTTAGACCTTAAACAATTAGAGCTTTTAATAGCTGTAAAAAATAATGATATAATCGCTGTTAATGCTCTATTAAAAGAAAATGTTAATCCTAATTTTGCTGATGAAGAAGGTTATTCTCCATTACATAGAGCCGTATTAAATGATAATTTAGATGTAGTTAATGTTTTACTCAGCTATAAAGATATAGATACAGAAATGAAACTTCCTTATGAAGCAAGTGTTGATGATTGGTATTTAGGAGGATCTACTCCGCTGCTTATAGCTTCATATACTGGAAATGCTGATATAGTTAATGCTTTAATAGAGGCTGGAAGCGATATAAGAGCAAAAGATGATATAGACGGTGCTACTACTATACATATAGCCTCTGCAAATGGAAACAATGAAGTTATTAATATTCTTCTAAATGAAGATAATACTTTAATAAATGAATCAGATAGTATGAAAGATACTCCATTACACTGGGCTTCTATAAAAAATCAAACAGATACTGTTTCACTTCTTCTTGCAAACGGTGCTGATACAAAACTTGCAAACTCTGACGGAAATACTGTTTTACATTATGCTGCTATGTATGGAGATGTTAATACTGTTAATGTTTTACTTGAGGCTGATTCTTCTTTGGCAAGCGTAGAAAATAATGAAGGAATCACTCCTATTTATTACGCTATCATTGTAAGCGATAATGATATTTTGTCATCATTAATCAATAATGGTCAGATAGATGTTAATAAAAAAGATTCTTTGGGATATACTCCATTACATTATGCTGCTAACTATGGTAATATGGAAGCTGTTGTATTATTGGTTGAAGAGTTTAATGCTGATAAGACTATAGTAAACGATGATAATTTTACTGCTTCAGATATAGCTGCTAATAATTCTTATTATACTATAGTTGAATATTTAGGCGGCACTGTAAATTATAATAATCAAAATAATATAGAAGATGTTAAGCCAAATATTATACTTCCAGAATATAATAAGAAAAGAGATTTATCTAAAAAGTGGTGGTAAACAATAATTATTAAATAAAATAATAAAGAGGTTTAAAATTAATTTTTAAGCCTCTTTTTTTATTAATTATATTTTATAAATAATATATATTATTTTTTAATCTATTGAAAAATATAAAAATATTATGTATCATATATAAAAATTATTAAGGAAAATAAATATATGAAACGAATAGTTGTGACAGGCGGTGCTGGTTTTTTAGGCTCTCATCTATGCGAAAGATTATTAAAAGAAGGAAATTATGTCATATCTGTTGATAATTTTTATACAGCATCTAAGGAAAATATTAAACATCTATTAGACGACAAAAATTTTGAAAGCATCAGGCATGATATAACAGAACCTATACATATAGAATGTGATGAAATATATAATTTTGCATGTCCTGCTTCCCCAATACATTATCAAAAAAACCCTGTTGCTACTTTTAAAACTAATGTTTTTGGCATACTTAATATGCTTAATTTGGCTAGAAATTGTAATGCCAGAATATTACAAGCTTCAACAAGTGAAGTTTATGGAGACCCTTTAGAGCACCCGCAAAAAGAAAGCTATTGGGGACATGTAAATCCAAATGGTATAAGAAGCTGCTATGATGAAGGAAAAAGAAGTGCTGAAACTTTAATGATGGATTATCATAGACAATACAACACTGATATAAAAATTATAAGAATATTTAACACTTATGGACCTAAAATGAATGAAAATGATGGAAGGGTGGTTTCCAACTTTATTATGCAGGCATTACAAAATTTAGATATTACAGTTTATGGCGATGGAAGCCAAACTAGAAGCTTTTGCTACTGCGATGATTTAATTGACGGTGCTGTAAGAATGATGAATTGCGAAAACTTTATTGGTCCTGTGAATTTAGGCAACCCTTATGAAATGACCGTTTTAGAGTTTGCTGAAAAAATAATAAACATGACTAATTCAAAATCAAAAATAATATTTAAAGAACTTCCTAAAGATGACCCTATAAAAAGACAGCCGAATATTAGTTTAGCCAAAGAAAAACTTAATTGGGAGCCTAATTATAAGCTTGAAGAGGGATTAAAAAAGACTATAGAATATTTTGATAATTATTTGAGAAATAAATAATTACATATATATTCTTGAATTTTATTATAAAAATGTTAAAATAGAAAAAAATGTTTTGGATAAATTATTATGGATTTAAATATAGAAGACTTAAAATGTCAAACCTCTATAAATTATGATAAAATGCTTTGCAATTGCAAAAATGTTTCATATAGACAAGCATATTCAGCAATAGCCGCAGATAAACTCACATCTGTAGAAAGCGTGTCTGAAAAAACTCAAGCAGGTACAGGCTGCGGAGGATGTAAAGAAAAAATAGCTCATCTAATAGAATATGCCAAAAAAAATGAGTATGCTCCTTTAGACTTTTAAACTTTATATTTTTTATCTGCTTCCTCTATTAACCTATTAAACTTTTCTTTGATAAGAGCGGTTCTCTTTCTCTGCCACATCATATATATAGCAATACTATAACATATTAAAGATATTACCATCATAAATAAAAAAGCTATAAAATATGAGAAATTTGAAGCTAAATATCCAACTATAAAAGGTATAACCAAAGCAGCAACACCCGTTAAAGCTTCATTTACAGCCACATTAGCACTATCTCTCTCTTGGTCAGCCAATGCATAGTAAAGCCCAAAGAAATATCCAAATCCGCTCACAAAACCCAAAAATATAAATGATATAAAAAACACCCAAAAATTATTAGAAACTAAAAGCAAAGTCAAAGCAATAGGAGTAAGCAAGCCGACAACAGTAAACACTCTCTTTTTCTCTAATATTCTAAAATAGAATGCAGAAAAAAGTGCACCCAAAGACATAACCCCAGATAATACCCCAACTAAAAATGTAGCCTTAGCATTAGAAAGACCAACCTCTTTTATTCCATAATCTAAAAACATAAATCTTAAAGTGTGAAGCACTAAAGCACCTACAAATATAATAAGCCAGCCTATATAAACTTTATATCTCGGTGCTCTCATAAACGGCTCTTCCCATTTACGTCTTTTAGGTTTGAAATGCAAATGCCTTGATAAATAAAATAATATAAACATCAAAACACTCATGACTATTACAATAAAAAATCCAATACTCGAATTAAAATTGTAAACAGCACCTGTAACTATAGGTCCCACAGATAAGCCTAAAGTCCAAGAAAATATAAAAAGTCCGCCGCTTATTCTAATAGGCAAATCTTTTGATACACTGTCAAGCAATGATTGAAAACATACAAAAAATATAGTAGTATTTGCACCATATAAAAAAGAATATAGAAGAGACAATTCATTATTTAAATATATTATACAAAGTATACTCAACACTGCCTGCATACAAGATTGAATATATAATAATTTTGGATATATCCTTTTTGGTATTTTAAACTTTGAAAAAGTGCTTGCTGAAAACATCATACCCATACCGTAAAAAACGGCTAAAAGAGAAACAAAAAAAGCACTCGCTCCTGCCTCTGATGAATTAATAACTAAAACAGTAGAAAATATACTGGAACATAAATAAACTAAAAAAGGCATTGAATAAACCAATAATATCATTTTATTATTACCTCAATAAAATCATATGAATAATAATAATATATTTTATTTTTAAAAAAGATATAGCAAATTAATATTTTTATTTAATAATATGAAAATTTTTACAAATAATTTTAACTATATGAAATAATTAATGCCATTTTATAATAAATTAAAATAACATTACTATAAAAAATATCTTGATTTTTAATAAATATTGTTTAATATTATTTAATACAAATTATTAAAAGGTATATTATGAAATTTATTTTTTCAAGAACTATAATAGGAATTTTAGTTTTGATTATTGGGGCATATATTTTGCTTCAATATGTGTTTCATATATATATACCAGCATTAGCATATGTACCTGTATTTACAATAATAGTATCAATATTAATTATAGCATGGGGTATAGCAATAATACTTGGAAGAGGTTTTTATGCCTCAAAAACAATAATAGCTCTCACTATCATTGTTACAGGGCTTTATATTTTAATAAGATATGCTCTTAACATAAATATGCCTTTTATATTATACACTCCTATATTTAGAATGATTATAGGAATGATTATTATATTCATTGGAATATATATCATAGTAGGTGTTTATTATGTTGGAGATAAATTGCCTAAACAAAAAACAGAAGATTATAATATTAATTTTAAAAGCTCTACAATAGATTTATCAGACATACAAATCGACAGAAATAAAAATGTTAATGTTAATTGTGCATTTGCTGATACTGTTGTTTTAATTAATCAAAATATACAAATACATATAAAAGCTTCAAGTGCATTTGGAAGTATTTCTATACCTACTGGAGATAGTGTGAGTTTTGGGGAGATGAACTTTGTTATGGGTACTTCTGATAAAATACTTTATTTGAATGTTAATGCTGCTTTTGCTCAGATTAGAGTATTATATATTTGATTTTTTAATGAGGATAAAAAATTGCATATAATATCTGGATACAAAAAAAATAAAAAAATCATTACACCAAAGAGAGATTTTAGACCTACTCAGGGAAAAGTGAGAGAGGCTTTATTTAATATAATAGATGCTAATGATAAAACTTTTTTAGACCTTTGTGCTGGAAGCGGTGCTGTGGGCTTTGAGGCTTTAAGCAGGGGGGCTAAGTTTACTGCTTTTATAGAAATAGACAGAGAGGCTGTTAAAACCATATTTACAAATGCAAAAAACATATTTGAAGAGAATCAATATAAAATAAAAAGAGTATCAGCTGACGACTATGTTAAAAGGACAAATGATACTTTTGATATAATATTCTTTGACCCGCCTTATCATTCAAAAATTTATTATGAAGTATTTTTAAATATATTTGAAAGAAAATTATTAAATGATGATGGATATTTATTTGTGGAGATGGGTCTTGAATATTATAAAAGCTTTTTAGAGAAAGTAAAAGAACATAACTATGAAATAAAAACTTACGGCGAGAGTGTTTTAATAATTTTTAGAAATATATAATTCAATTTTTTTAAGCTTTACAAATAAAATTATTTTGGTTATAATAAAAAAATGAGAAACAAAATAACCTTTCTAATATGTATAATATTTATAGCTGTAGTATTAAAACTCCTCACTTTATCGCCAAAATTTATAGAAAATTTTTATTCAAGAAAAGCTTATAAAGTTATATCTGGAAGTATTGGAAGATTAACATCAAACTTTAGTTTTTCTATTGCTGAAATACTTTTATTTATTTTTATAATATTAATTGTTTTATTCTTTGTTTTCTCTATAAAAAAAATAATCTTTGGACAAGAAAAGCTAAAATTAATATTTAACTTTTTATATGGGGTAGTATGCATTGCAATTATTATATATATAGTTTTTATGTCTGTATGGGGATTAAATTATTATAGATTTCCTCTTATCAATAATTATCAAAAATACTTCTTTGAAAACAACAATATCACAGATGAAGAATCATATAACAAACTATATTCATTAGCAGAGCTATTAATAAAAGATTTAAATGATTTGCAAACAAAAATGAAATATGAATCTTCAATCAATACAAATTATCAAGCTTTAAATAGAATGGTGGAAAGTGAATATAATAAAGTCTTTGAAGAGTTTCCATATTTAGATATGTATTATTCAAGAACAAAGCCAATAAAAATATCAAAACTTTTTTTAAGACTTCAAATAACAGGAATATATTCTCCATTTACTTCGGAAGCTAATGTTAATACTCTTATACCATACACTTCTATTCCATATACAATAGCTCATGAAATGGCACACAAAATAGGAATCGCCTACGAAGATGAAGCTAATTTTATTGCATATTTAGCCTGCTCAAAACATAATGATTTGTTTATACAATATTCAGGAGCCTTTGAAGCACTTTTATATGTGTTATCAGAACTTAACAGAGATGAAAATTATGCCATGCTTATTTCAAACCTCAATGAAAAAACAAAAGAAGAGATAAGATATAATTATGACTTTTGGAATCAATACAGAGGACAGCTCTCTAATATAAGCCATAAAGTAAATGACACATATTTAAAAGCAAACAATCAAATACACGGCATAAAGAGTTATTCGAGAGTAGTAAAACTTTTAATCTATTACAATATGAGCAAAGGTTTTTTACAATGATAGGATACTATAACTAAAAAAGTTTATAAAAATTTATATTTTTTAATTTTAAATATTTGCAGGGCTTTGCCCTTAACGAAGTACACACCGTGCAGCACCCCACTTCTTTTATTGGTATAAAAGAAGCAAAAGAACTACATTTTAACTAAAAATAATATTTTACATTTTTATATATATTTATAAAATATAAAATAAAAACTATTGCACTTTTTGCAACTTTTTGCGGCGGGAAAAAGTTGATAATATTTTATAAAATATAAAAATTGTTTAATCATAATTTTTTATATATGTGAGGATATTGCTTCACAATTATTTTTTCTCCTTAAAAGTAAGTAATTTATCTCTGTAGTATTCATACTGCTTTTACGCAACTCAATCTCAGCGTAAAAATACTCTATTGAAAAACATTTTTTTAGGTATATAATTTATCCCAATAATTTTTTAAAATAATTTATTGGATTCTACTAAAATGAAATTGATTAAACAATTCTCTATAATATTTTTTATTTATTCAATATCATATATCTTAAGCAAATCTCTAAAACTTCCAATACCGGGAAATGTAATAGGAATGCTAATTTTATTCTTACTCTTGGTTTTTGGAATTGTAAAAGAGAGCGATATTGATGAGGCTAGCGATATATTAATAAAAAATATGTCTCTATTATTTGTACCTGCCACTTTAGCTATAGTTGATGAATATAAATATATTAAAGATGAGATAATACCTTTTCTTATAATATGTATATTTTTTGTTATAGTGATAATGGCGGCAACCGGTTTATCTGCTCAGTTTTTTGAAAATATAGTTAATAAAAAAAGGAAAATAAAATGACAGCACTATTTCAAGATAATCCACTAATATCAATAGTAATAACTTTAATAGCATACATCATAGCTTACTATATTTATAATAAAACAAAACTTCCAATATTAACACCATTAGTAACAACTGTAATACTTGTAGGCTTTGCTATTTATTTTATGGGTGTGCCTTATAGTGTTTATAATGAAAGCGGCGGAAAATTTATTAATGCATTAATAGGACCTGCTACTGTTGTATTAGCACTTCCGATATATAGAAACCTTCCAATATTAAAAGCAAATTTATTAGTAATACTTTTAAGCATTGCTATAGGAAGTGCTATTGGAATAGTTGGAATATATATCACTGCAAAAATTATGGGTGTATCAGAAAATATACTTTTATCTCTCCTTCCAAAATCTATAACTACTGCAATAGCTGTTGATGTGGCTGATAGTATTGGAGCTGTAAAATCTATCACTGTGCTTGCTGTTATAGTGTCCGGGGTTGTGGGGGCAATAATAGCTCCTATAGTTTGTAAGATATTTAGAATAAAATCGCCTTTAGCTAAGGGTATTGCAATAGGCACTGCATCGCATGCTGTTGGCACTAGTAAGGCAATAGAGATGGGAGAGACTGAAGGAGCTATGTCTGGTCTTGCTATAGGTATAGCTGGGGCTTTAACGGTTGTATTGCTTCCTATACTATATAAATTGCTTGTTACTATATGGTAAAAATTTTTAATTTTGTTAAAAATATTTTTTAAGTTTTTTATTTGTGGTGGCTTTGCCCCCTGCGAAGCGTGCCCTTAGGGTACACGCCCCCATTTCTTTTGCTACCGAAGGAAGTGCCGGCGACTGAAAGGAGTACCTTTAGGTAAGGCGTGACACAAAGAAGAAAAAGGACTGAATTTTTATGATAAATTTTATAATTTAATCGTATATTAAAAGGCAATCCCCCGCACGACTAAAAAGTTATAATTAAAGCATAGCATTACCGTGCGGAAAGGTGGTACAGCTCGTACGCGGGAAAAAGTTGAATAAAACAAGAACATAAATTAGTTATAATTAATTATTATTATACTTCGTATGCAAATAAAGCAAGTTTGAAAGAAGCATTGTTGTCGTTAAACTTCCAACGCCATTAGGCACAGGTGTTATAGCAGATGCAATATTAACTGCCTCGTCAAACTTTACATCTCCCTTAATAGAACCATCTTCAAGCACATTTATTCCTATATCTATAACAACAGCATTCTCTTTTACATACTCAGCGTCAATAAACTCTGCCTTTCCAATAGACACACATAATATATCAGCATTCTTGCAAACACTTTTTAAATCTTTAGTTTTTGAATGAGCTATTGTAACAGTGGCAGATTTATTTAATAATGATAAAGCAAGCGGCTTTCCAACTATCTCACTCCTTCCAACAACCACAGCATTAGCACCCTCTATTTTTATGTTATAATGTTCAAGTATTGTCATAACGCTTCTTACAGTGCAAGGAATTAATTCATCATTAGAAGTTAAAATCCTGCCAAGATTTAAATTGCTTATTGCATCAATATCTTTTTTTGTAGATATAGTCTCGTAAACAACCTCTCTTCTTATATGCTTAGGCAATGGCATTTGAAGCATTATACCGCTAATATCTTTCTCTTCGTTTAAGTATTCTATTAAAGTGATAAAATCTTTTTCTGTTGTGTTTGTGCCTAACTTATGAAGCTCGCCTATCATTCCAACATTCCCTGCCATTTTCTTTGCATGAGTAAAATACAACTCTGTAGATTTATCATCATCAAAATAAACAAAATCTATTCGAGGTTTTTTAATTAAAAAAGCAACTTTCTCTTTAATTTCTGCTCTTATGCTTTTTGATAATTCTCTTACATCAAGTATATTAGCCGGCATATTAATAATTTCCTTTTTAATGAAAATAATAAATTTATTCTATATTTTTTATAGATAAAAAACAAGTGCATTAATAGTAAATAACTTTTATTAAAAAATTAGTTTTTATTTCTGTTATTTGAATAAATATATTTTAGTATCAATTTAGTATTACTTCTTACTTACAATTTATATTAATATAAAAAATATTTGCAGGGCTTTGCTCCGCACCCCAGTTCTTTTATTGGTATAAAAGAACCAAAAGAACTGCATTTGACTAATAAGTTATAATTAAAGCATAGCATTACCGTGCGGAAAGGTGGTACAGCTCGTACGCGGGAAAAAGTTGAATAAAATAAGAATATACATTATTTCTTTTAGAATGAAAGTATAAAGAAAATACTTATCTTTTTAATAAAAAATTATTCTGACTTGCAAGATTTGCAAACACCTATAAATACAATGTCATGTTTATCTATTTCTACATTATATTTTTTAGAAACAGCATCGTCTAATTCTTTATTATAAGGCAAATTAATATCTATTAATTTTTTGCATTTATCACATTGAAAATGATAATGCTCACCTGTGATATGGTCAAACCTTACAGCATCATCTATTATAGAAATCTTTTGTATCTCATTATTTTCAGAAAGTAAATTAAGGTTTCTATAAACTGTGCCTAAACTAATAGAAGGAAAGTTTGGTTTAATATAATTATAAACCTCTTCTGATGTAGGGTGATTTTTTAATTCCCGTACAGCATTTAATATAACTTGCTTTTGTATTGTGTTTCTAGTGTTGTTCATATTTTACAAACCTCTTATGAAGAAATTATTTATAATTAATAATTAATCTCATTTAGAATGATATACTAATTTTAACTGTTTGTCAATAGATAATTTTATACATTTTTGTAAGCCAAAGAAAGTATATATAAAACAACATCTTCAAAAGGCATATTAATATTTTTTGCCATAGCTGGTATATCAGAAGTATTTGTCATGCCGCCTTGAGTATTTACTTCCATTAAGTTTATAAAACCATCTTCTGCAATTATAGCATCTATTCTGCAAAGCCCCTCACAGCCCAAAACATCATAAGCTTTTTTACAGTTTTCTATTAATTTATTTTCTATTTGTTTATCCAATTTAGCTGGTATCTCCATCTCTGTTTTTCCCGGAGTATATTTAGCATCATAATCATATATTTCATTTTTTGGATTGATTCCAAGTATTGGAAACACATATATATCATCATTATTGCGTACAAGCCCAACAGTTACTTCTTTGCCTTTAATATACGGCTCTAAGAAATAATTATGAGTATCTTTTATGTCTTTAACAATATTTTCAAATTCTGTTTTAGTTTTAATTAAAGAAACTCCAACACTAGAACCGCTGGAAATGGGTTTTAATATTATAGGGAAATCAAAAGAAATATTATTATTTTTTACAGCATCTTCAAGAAGCTGAAAATCAACAGTAGAAATATTTGAAGAAAGCCATATTCTTTTAGTATAAACTTTATTCATACAAAGAGAGCTAACCAAAGTATTTTCACCTGTGTATTTAATATTAAGACAATCCAAAAGACCTTGAATAGTACCATCTTCACCAAAAGTGCCATGCAATATATTATAACAATATTCAACATTTTCTTTTTTTAAAGTTTCCACTAATTCATAATGATCTTTTACATCTATTAATATAGTGCTGTCTTTTAATTCTTTATAAGAGGTTAAAGCCTCAAAAACGTTCTTTCCGCTTCTAAGAGAAACTTCTCTCTCATCGCTAATGCCTCCGTGAAGTACGGCTATTTTTTTTCCTTCAAATTTTTTCAATGTTTCATTTTTTAATTCAGTAGTTAATAGCATATTTAATTTCCTAAAATGTTAATAGAAGTTCTTGATAATAAAAAATCTATATATAATATTTAAATAATATCACATATAGATTGTATAATGCTTACCTTTTTTCTTTCTCTCTCGCTTAAAGGTGCATATTTAGATTTATACATCACATCATTTGCCAAATTGATAAATTGATCTTTAATCATCTCGGCAGCCTCTTTTGGAGTTTTACCAGTGCCCTTAATAGCTAAATCATCATTGCTAATAAGGTATCTATCATTATCAATCTTTGTAATATAACCTTTTAAAGGTCTTTTAAACTTAAACTCATCAATATCACTAAAAGTTAATTCTATTTTTTGTCTGTCTGCCATTATTTAATACCTGCCTTTTTTGCATATTCTTCATTAGTTAAACTAAATGTCTTTTGAGTAAACAAAATATCATTAGTACTAAAAGCATACGGCACTTTATTTTTTAAATTGTATACTCCATTAGATACTGCTTCATTTATTATAATATATAATTCATCAGCATGCTTCTGTTGAAACTTTACAACATCAGCTATTACTATCTGATAATTCATCTGCTTAGTAGGAGAACCAGTATCCCCTATAATATAATAAGAATATCCTTCTAAAGTATCCAACCATAAATTATTGCCATTTAAATCATACATATCAAAGTTTATATCAATACTCTGTGCCCAAAAAGACATTTCAGAATCAGCATACATAACCCCTGATATATTTTTATCTCTAAGTAAAGATATAGTATCATCATCTAATTTATTTGTAGCTATAGTACCAGTAGCAGCCACATAATCAGAACCTAATATATAATGATTTGGAAGCTTAGAAAAATCTAAATTACCTAAAGCCTCTTCTAAAGTTACAAGTTTTATTAACTCACTTTGAGAATTAAAATTGCTTATAAAACTATTTAATACAACATCAGCATATATCTCTGTATTTAAATATTTTAATCTGTCTATATTTGCATTTGTCATACTTTTTGGGAAAGTAAAAGAAGCAACAGCAACTATCCTATTTGTAGATATTATATCATCTACAACAACAACAGAATTACCCATACTTTTGCATGAGAAAATAAAAATATTTATAAAAGAGAAAATCATTAATAAATAAATTATTTTTTTATTAAAAAACATATATTATTTTTATATTCCTTTTTCATTTCTATATTTTAAAACCTGATCTATAGTAGATTTCACCGCATAATCATTATCTGTAGAAGAAAGCAAATTAAGAGAACGATCAACTCTTTCATCTTCATAATCTTTCAAAGCCTCAATAGCAGCCATTCTCACCCATTTATTTTTACTTGATAAACTTCCAAGTATAGAGTTTAAAAGTTCAGGAGCTTTTAAATTACCAGCAACTTTCAAAGCCTCTATTTGTACCTGCAAATCAGTATCAGATATAGCTCTTTTTATACTATCTATTGCTTCAGGAGTTTTAGCTTCCAGCCTGCCTAAACCATGTATAGACAAACAACGCACATTAAAGTCAGGGTCTTCAACACTGGACTTCAAAAAATCACTATAAGCTATTTCAGCTTCAATATTGCCAAGCACCCATATAGCCTCTGCCCTAACCTCTCTCCCGCCATTTTGTGCCGCATTAAGTACCTCTAATAAAACTTTTTCATCATCTTTATTGTTTTGCAATTTCTTTGATGCCCTATTAACATCATCAAGTCTTCTTAAAGTTAAATCTTTCTGAGAACAAGATACAGAAAATAATATTATAATAATAGTTAAAAATTTTTTCATTTATAAACTGCTCTTTATTTTATTAATAGCCTCTTTTGCTTTTTCGATATTTTCTATAGAGCCTTGAGCAAAACTATCTTTTCCTCCGCCTCTGCCGCCTGCAGCTAATATTATATCCTTAATTAAAGAATTAGCCAATATGTTTTTTTCTTTTAAAATATTACCTGTAACCTGAACTATTATAGAATTATTTGTTTTACTTATCATAAAGGCTATAGAATCTTTAACTCTCTCTTTTATAGTATCAGCATAAAGCCTTATGTCTTTTATATCTTCATCAAACTCCAAATTATAAAACTTAATTCCATTTAAATCTTCATAATTATCAATAAACGCTTTAGAAGATGAGCCGGAAGTCTTTAATTGTTTATTTTCTTTTTGTAATTTTTTTATTTCTGCTTGCAAATTTTCTGCTCTAATTGTAAGCTCGTCTGCTTTGTTTGCATTAAGTATATGGCTTAAACTTTTTACTTTATTAAATAAATTTGTAGCCTCTTTAGCAGCATTAAGCCCAGTAATAGCTTCAATTCTTCTCACACCGCTTGCAACAGAACCTTCACTTACTATATGAAAATAACCAACTTCAGATGTATTTGTCAAATGGCTTCCCCCGCAAAGCTCAACAGAAAATCCTTCGCCAATATCAAGTATTCTTACAGTGTCTGGATATTTCTCTCCAAATAATGCCTTAGCTCCAGAAGCTATAGCCTCTTCTTTCGGCATATATTTTATTACTGCAGGCATTGATTTAAATACTATTTCATTAACTTGATTTTCTATGTTTATTAAAGTTTCTTCATTAATAGAATCTGGATGGGTAAAGTCAAATCTCAAATAATCTTCACAAACAAAACTTCCTGCCTGATTAATATGATTTCCAAGTGTAAGCTCCAAAACCTTTTGAAGTATATGTGTTGCAGTATGGTTTTTTCTTATGGCACTTCTTCTATCAAAATTAACTAAAAGTTTTATATCCTCTCCAACTTTTAAAGTTTTATTACCACAATCAACTATATGTATAATAGTGTTTTCCTTTTTTTGTGTATCTAATACTTTTAATTTTTCTCCGCTTGAAATCTCTATAAAACCATTATCTCCAACCTGTCCTCCCATCTCTCCATAAAAAGGCGATGACTCTGTAATTACAACAACATTAGAAGATGATGCACTTTCTTTTTTCTCTCCATTCTCATATAAAGCAACTATTCTTGATTTTACGCCGTTAATCAAATTCTCTCTTTCTTCACCCACATATTTTGTTTCATAATTTTCAACAAAACCAAACTTTGATTTTTTATCTTCACCTGTTCCCCTGCTTCTTTTTTTCTGCTCTTCCATTGCATCTTCAAAGCCTTTCTTATCAACTGTAAAACCATGGTCATTAGCTTCTTCTTCCGTGATGTCAAAAGGAAGCCCATAAGTATCAAAAAGCATAAAGGCATCTTTACCTGATATTACTTTACTTTCCTTGTTTTCTTCCATTACACTGTAAAGCTTATTCATACCGGCAGATACTGTGCTTAAAAATTTATTCTCTTCTTCTAATAATATCTTTTTAATATTTTCTTCTTCTTTTGGAAGATAATCATATATATCTTTATAAACATTTATTACAGCAGAAGTAAGCTCATTTAAGAAAGCTCCTTTATGACCTAAATCATTAGCAGTTTTTAAAGCCCTTCTTAAAAGCCTTCTTAAAACATATCCCCTTCCTTCATTGGATGGTTTACAGCCTTCAGCCAAAACAAATACTAAAGCTCTTAAATGGTCAGCTAATAAATTTATTTTTGTCTTTGTACTTCCTTCATATTTTACATTAAGCTTATTTAAAATAGCATCAACTATAGGCTTCATTACATCAGTTTGATAATTGCTCTCAACCCCTTGCATGATATAGCAAAGTCTCTCAAGCCCCATTCCTGTATCTATACCAACATTTTTAAGAGGAGTCAAATTACCATCAACATCTTGAAAAAACTCATTGAATACTAAATTCCAAAACTCTAAATACCTCTCGCAATCACATCCCACAAAACAATCAGGCTTACCGCATCCTTTCTCCTCACCCATATCAATATAAAGCTCACTGCAAGGTCCGCAAGCCCCAGAATCTCCCGCAGGTCCCCAAAAATTATCCTTCTTTCCAAGCCTCACAATTTTTTCTTTTGGTATTCCTATATGTTCATTCCAAATCTTGAATGCATCATCATCTTTCTCATAAATAGATACATATATTCTCTCAATAGGAAGCTTTATCACCTGCGTAGAAAACTCCCAAGCAAACTCAATAGCCTCTTTTTTGAAATAATCGCCCATAAAACAAAAATTACCAAACATCTCAAAAAATGTATGGTGTCTTGCTGTTTTACCAATATTCTCTAAATCTGATAATCTAAAACATTTCTGTATAGTAGCAACCCTTGAATATGGTGCTTTTTTTATTCCGGCATAGTATGGCTTAAACTGAAGCATACCTGCTGTTGTAAATAATAAACTAGGGTCATCTATTGGTATTAATGATGATGATTTCTCTATGGCATGTTTCTTACTTTTAAAAAACTCTTTGAACTTTTCTCTCAACTCTAAATGCGTCATAATATCTCCTAAATATATCATAACCTAATAAAAAAATTTTAAAAACATTATCGCTTAATAATATAATTAAATCCTTCGTTTTGCAAGCAATAAAATAAATTTCTATAAATAATAAATATAATAATATTGTTTTGAACATATTATAAATTAAAGAATTGCTCCTATTTCATTAAAAATAATTTAAAATATTTTGTAAAAACTAATTTTTGTTATATAATATACACAAATATTATTTAAAACCTCAAGGATTTTATATGACATTAGACAATGGAGTTATTGTATTAACACCTTCAGAATTTGAAAAAAAAATGGAAGAACTAGATAATTTTATAATTTTGGATGTAAGAACTGAATTAGAGCATAATTATGAAGGAATGATAGAAAATTCTTTGTTAGTAGATTTTTTAAGACCAAGGGTATTTAAAAGAGAAATAGAAAAGCTTGACAAAAATCTTACTTATCTAATCTATTGTTCTGTTGGAAAATTAGGCATAGATGCTGCTTCATATATGAAAAAAGTTGGATTTGATAATTTATATGTACTTGAGGGCGGTCTTAAAGCTTGGAATAAATACTGCGGAGACGATACTAAAATTTCTAAGTTCAGCATAGAGGAAATTATAGAAAAAAGAAAAAAGCTCATAATTAGATTAAACAGAATAGAAGGTCAGATAAACGGAATGAGAAAAATGCTCATTAAAGGAGAATATTGCGGAGATATACTTAATCAGGCTTTGGCAGTTAAGTCTGCTATGGCAAGCGTAAATCAAGAGATTATGGAAGTATTTTTAAATACTTGTATGATTTCACCAAAAGAGAAAGAAGACTTCTTTAGATATATGAAAAAATTAATAAAATAAATTTTAAATAAATATTTTTATAATAAAAAAACCCTTCTGACATTTTAATCAGGAGGGCTTTTTTATATTATTTTTTAATACATTTTAAGAATTTTCAGAAGCAGCAGTATTATTAGAATTAAACTTAGCTATATCTACTTCCTTACAAATCTTTCCAGTAGCAGCAGCTGTAATCATACCATCATTAACATTGAGTAAAGTTCTGCCCATATCAATTAAAGGCTCTATTCCTAAAAGTATAGCAACTAATTCAACAGGGAAGTTTAAAGCAGAAAGTGTAATAAGAGCAGCATTAGTAGCACCGCCTCCAACTCCGGCTATACCAAAACTTCCTATAGCTATTATTATTACAACCTTTATTAAAAATACAGGCTCAAATACATTAATACCTAAAGTAGGAGCTATCATAGCAACAACCATAGCAGGATATATTCCAGCACAGCCATTTTGACCTATAGTAACAGCAAGTGAAGCAGATAGGTTAGAAACTCCTTCAGATATACCCATTTTGTTTTTTAAAGTATCAACAGTCATAGGCAAAGTACCAGCACTAGTTCTTGATGAAAAAGCAAAAGCTAATGTAGGCAACGCTTTAGAATAATATTTGAAAGGATTATATCCAAATATCATAAGTATAATACTATGAACTATAAGCATAATAAATATTGCTATATATGAAGCTAATAGGAATTGACCTAATTGTGCAAAAGCTTTTAAATCACTAGTAGCCATAAATTTTGCCATTAAAGCTAATACACCATAAGGAGTTAATCTCATTACTATGCTAACTATTCTCATTACTATCTCATGTAAAGAGAACATTATCTTTCTAAAGAAATCAAAAATTTCAGGCTTTTTCTTTTTGATACCCAAAGCAGCCATTCCAACAAAAGCAGAGAAAAATACAACAGACAAAGTAGGTGATCCGCCTCCGCCTGCTAAAGCACTAAATGGGTTTGTAGGTATAATCTCAAGCAATTGCTGCGGTACAGGTTTAGAATTAAATGCCTCTAATCTGTTTTCATACTTTAAAGCTCCTTGAGAGTAATCGCCAACTATTGCCTGTATCTTTGAAGCGTCTAATCCAAATCCCTTAGAAATTAATATACCAACTAAAGCAGATATAGCTGTTGTTATCATCAAGATTGCTATTATTATCATAGTCATCTTTGCTATATTAGAATCGCCCTTTATATTTAATAATGCCATAGTAATAGAAATAAATATTAAAGGCATAACTAACATTTGTAATAATCTTACATAACCGCTTCCTACAACATTATACCAAATCATAGTATTAGTTATAACATCTGTTTCATATACATTTCTTAAAACAAAACCTAATAATAAACCTAATATCAATGCACTTAATACTCTAACAGTAAAATTTAAATGCTTCTTTTCCATGAAATATAATAGAAATACTATTAATAATAAAACTATTATATTAATGAGTGTATAGACCCACATATAAATTGACTCCTTATGACTTTTATATTAATGCGTAGATTATACTTAAATTTTTAAGTTTGTAAAGACTAATGTTTATTTTTTCACGCACGTTAAATAAATTTAGAAACTTAATTAAAACTGCATTTTAAAATTAATTTATATTTTTTGCTAAACTCACCGTGCGGTATATAATCAAAAAATTTAAAAAATTTTAGGGTGGGGCTAATAATTACTTTTAAAAGCAAAAAAGAAAAATTAAACAAAATAATAGATAAAATAAAAAGATTAAAAGGGTGGGGTATGTAATTTAAATTTTAAAATTTACTAAAAATTCCCCGCCCTTTAAAATTTGATGTTTGTATTTAAAAAATTAATCTTTATTTGTTTTTTTGCTTAATTAGAAATGTTAAAGCCCACCCAAGCTTTTATAAATTTTTTTAACTCTGTTTCACGCACGCTGAGCAAATTCAGAAAGTTAATTAAAACTGCAATCTAAAATTAATTCATATTTTTTGTTTCGCTTACCGTGCGGTTATTAAACTATAATATTGAAAAACTGATATTTTTAATATATATTATATTTATGACTATTCTTAAAATGAAATTAAAAAATGATAAAATCTATATAAAAGTATCCGGCGGCGAATATTTTACTATACCAAAAAATGGTACTTATGAACTTGATATTTATGAAGGTATGGAATTAGAATATGATGAAATACCGCATATAAGAATGAGAGCCTATGAGGCAGCTGCTAAAAAATCTGCTGTTAATGCTCTTAGAAGAGGTTTTTTAAGTGAGGGTATGCTTAGAGATAAGCTTATTAAAAAGGGGCATAAAAAAAGATTTATTAATTATGCTGTAGCTTATTGCAAAGAATATGAACTTATAGACGATAAAAGATTTGCAAAAATTACTGTGAATAGTTTGAAATTGAAAGGCAAAAGTAAAAGATACATTCTTGATGCTCTTAAAAAAGCTAAATTAAAAAACAAAACAATAGAAAGAGTTTCTCATCTAATAACAGAAAAAAATGAAGTAAGATCACTAAAAAATGCTATTAGAAAATATTATAAAATCTATGAAAATAAAGATAAAAGAAATGATTATATTATTAGAACCTTAATGAGAAAGGGTTTTAAATATGATGCTGTAAAAAAACTATTAGATAAATATAAGCCAGATAAAAACAATACTATATAAATTTACAATATATTAGTTTTTCTAAACATAGTCCAATTGTTTTATAATATGCAAATATAAAAGAATTAAATTATTTAAAAGATATTTATATGATATGTTGATAATTATATTAAAATGTACTATAATATAGTTAAATTAACATAATTTTTATTGAGGCTGGCTTGATGAGAAAAATAGCATTATTCATAATTTTATTTAATATTTCACTAATATCTAATGTTTATACTCAAAACAACAATTTAAAATATGATGCAGATGACCGAGGATTATTTAATGCATTAAAATACGGCAAGACTGATATTGCTGTAAATATGATAAAACTTGGAGCAGATGTTAATATAAAAGATGAATATGGTTGGAGTTTGCTGCATAGGGCTGTTGAATATAATAATATGGCAGTAGTTAAGGAATTATTAGAAAGTAAAAAGATAGATATAGAAGTTAAGCTTCCAAAAGACACTATAATAACAAATGATAATGAAAAATGGTATGCAGATGGGGATACTCCGCTTCTTCTTGCTTGTTATTATGGATATAATGAAATAGTTGAAACACTTTTAAACTATGGAGCTAATCTTGAGGCAAAAGATGATATAGATTCTGCTATGGCAATACATATAGCTGCATCAAAAGGACATTCGGATATAATAGAAACAATAATGCAATCGTATTCTGCAAAGAAAATAAATAACCTTGTAGATATAGAAGATGATACAGGAACAACTCCTTTAATGTGGGCATCTATGAATAATCAAATATCTGCAATAAATACATTGTTAAAATATGGTGCCAATATTAATGCTCAAGATTATGATGGGTGGAGTGCTTTACACTTTGCTGCTGCTTCACAGAGTTATAAGGCGGTTGAGATATTATTAAAAAATAATGCCAATGCTAATTTAGAAAATGTAAATGATGATAAACCTGTTGATTTAAGCTCTGATACAGATATAGTTGAATTATTAAATAAATATACAAATAGATAAAACAAAAATATGGAATCAAAAAAACTTCAAAGATTTAGCGAATATAGTATGTCCACATATTTACTTTGTCCGAGAAAGTATAGATACACTTATATAGAAAAGCCTTTTAAAAAATATAAAAGGGGAGTGAATGTGTATTTTATATTTGGTAATGCTATACATTTAGCATGTAAAGAATTTTATCAATTACGTGCTGAAGAGAGAACTTTAGATAGCTTGCACAATATATTTAGAGAGGTTTGGAAAAGAAGCGGCATAAGGTCTTTTTTTAATAGCAGGGAAGAGGAAAAAGAGCTTGGTGAAAAGGGCTTATATATGCTTTCAAATTTTTTTAATTCTTTCGGACAGAAGGTTCCTTATCAAATAGAAAGCTATAAAGAGACAAAAATAAAAGATTATATATTATTTGGCCGTATAGACAGAATAGATTTATCTGCAGATGGTTCTTTACAGATAGTTGATTATAAGACAAACAGATATTATGATTTGGGTGAAGATAACATGGAGAGAGAGAGAAAAACTCTTCAGCTTAAACTTTATGCTTTTATATTAGACTCATTAAATTTTAAGGTAACCAATGGTTCATATTATCATTTTGATGAAGACAAATTTGACACAATAGATTTTACAAAGGAATCTATACAATATATAGGCGAATGGTTTGATGAGATAATAAACGATATAAGATATGATAGAGCATTTGATAAAAGGGTGGGGACACACTGCGAGTATTGCGATTTTAACAAAATTTGCAATGGAGAATATATAGAAGGTTCAACAGATAAGACAGAAGAACTACTAATAAACAATTAAAGAAATATCAACAACAAATTAGAATAAGTTTCTTCAGCTATACTAATCATAGAGTGAATTGAATGAGGTTTTACTTTAATAACATCACCTTCTTCGAGGTCTACGATTTCTTCTTCTACCACATACCTAATTTTACCGCTTAAAACGATTACCATTTCTTCTGAAGGGTGTTCATGGTATGGTATAAGCTGATTAGTTTTTTGTTTAATTGAGTATATGTTATATCCTTTACTGCTTAATATATCTATTAGTTTTTCATCATTTTTTTCGCAATTAAATTCTTTTAGTGTATTAGATTTATAGTAAAATTTCTGCTCTGTCATATTATCATCCTCATGTGCATAAATTTCGGTTAAAACATTTTAAAAATTAGTGATGATTTTAAATGTTTCACATGAAACATATTTACAAAAACGAATTAATAAATATTTATATTGTTTTGATTATATAAACTTTATATGACCAAATTTTTTAATACTAAAAATAAAACAAAATGTTTCATGTGAAACATATAAACTATTGCAAATTATATTTTATAAATTAAAATAAACACATGGAAAATATTAACTTAAACAATAACATAAACATAGAAAAATCTGCTATATATGTGGTGGCTACACCCATAGGAAATATTGAAGATATCACCATAAGAGCTTTGAAAATATTAAATAATGTTGACTTCATTCTTGCAGAAGATACCAGAGTTACACTCAAACTTTTAAATGCATACAATATTAAAAAACCTCTATATTCATATCATAGTCATTCAACAGAAAAAAAAATCAATGAATATATAAATAATATTTTAAATGGAAGCTCTGTTGCTATTGTAAGCGATGCCGGAACTCCCTGTATAAGCGACCCCGGTGTAAGCATCATAAGCAAAGCAATAGAGAATAATATTAAGGTCATTCCAATTGGCGGAATATCTGCTTTTACTGCATTGCTATCCGCTTCCGGTATTTCTGGAAATACTCTATTCGTTGGTTTTCTTTCAAATAAATCTGGTAAAAGAAAAAATCAATTAAAAGAATTATACTCAAATGAAAAAAATATTATAGTATTATATGAATCTGTTCACAGAATAAAAGCATGCATAGAAGATATTGTTAACATATTTGGAGAAAATACTTACGTTGTTATCGGAAGAGAACTTACTAAAAAATTTGAACAAATCATAAGAGACAAAGCTTCTAATATACTTGCTTTTTTTACCAATAATAGTATACTTGATAAAGGAGAATTTTGCATCATTATTGATAATAGAAAACCTAAAGTATGCAAAGCTAATGCCGAAAATATACTATGTAAGGAGTCAGATTATGACAATTGATAAAATAGGCGGCACACAAAATATACAATTTAATTCTAAAGTAAAATATTCAGATGGTCCATCTCAATTAGGTTCAGATAAAATTGAAATATCTAACGAATCTAAAATAGCTTTGCAAAATAAAAAATTAATAGATATCGTTAAACAATCTCCAGAAATTAGAGAAGAAAAAGTTGCTGAGGCTAAAAAAAGATTAGAAATGTATATGAAAGATGGAGCTTTAAGAAAAGAAGTATTAAACTCTTTGGCTAACTCAATTATAGATGCTATGCCTATAGATGAATAATATAAATTAATTGAAAATGATAAATAGCAAGTATTATATAATGCTTGCTATTTTTTATTAAAAATTAATTAATACTTAGAAAATTTATTTACAAGCTCTACTCTGTTTTTTACGCCTGATTTATAATATATATTTGCAACATGATTATTAACTGTGTTTAATGATATATCAAAAATTAAAGATATTTCTTTATTTGTTTTTCCAGAAAGTAAATATGATAATATTTGCTTCTCTCTTTTAGTTAAATTAAAATCGTTATACTCAGATTTTTCTTCCAACTTAATACTATTATCTTTTTTCTCTTCATCATCATTATTAAAACTATTAGAAATTCTCATATTATTAGATTTTATCATACTTATGAAATACCATAATAAATAACCCAACATCACTAAGTTCCACCATGTATAAAATAACATCAAAGTTACATCTATAGAGTTTGTGTTCATAAAATCTTTTCTATAAATAATTAATTGGTAAATCAAAACAGGGTAAATTAATATAGTTATTATTCCTAAAACTTTCACTATAAACTTAATAGTTTTATCTTCTATATTTTTATAATTTAAAAATCCTTTTATAAGCAAATAAAATATAGATATATAAAATATCATACTGGATAAAATATATATATTAAATGATGTAAGTATTCCTACAATGCTTAATACAAAATAAAATACTGATAAAATTAAATATGATATATTAGTTTTTAAACTCCATTTTATTTTTAAAAACCTGTATAAAAATGCAGGTATAAAGTACAGCATTAATGCCATAGCCAAAGTTAATGTAAAGAAATAAAGTATGCTAAAAATATTATTAGAAATAAAAGACGGCAATGTGAGAAGTGTTATTAACCTTATAGTCCTTATAAAAATTAATATGCTGAATGTAAATAAAAATACTATATAATATTTAAGCCACAAAACCCTCTCTATTACATAATAAATAATAGAATAAAATATTGTAGAAAAACCTATTACAAAAGATAATAAGTAAAATATTAAGAGTAAATAATTAAATATATAATTCATAAACCACTTTTTATAGGAAATATAATATTTATTCTTCTTTTACTTCCTATACTGTCAAACCAAATATTTCCGGAATGCTTAGTAATTATATAATAAGCTGTATATAAAAATATATTATTAAAGTGTCTGCCATTATAACTTATTAATGGAGTTTTGAAAAGCTTTCTTTTTATGTCTTCAGGTATATTATTAGAATCAAAGCTAATACTTATAAGAATGTTATCTTTGCTGAAATTTAATAAATTATTCTTATCATTAAAAAATAAAAATCTCTCATCATCATAATTAACAAAACTATAAGATACATCAATAAACCCATTTGGCTTTATTGAATTATAAATAAATAAAAAAACATAATATATAGAATTGGATATTTTGTTTTTATCTATTAATACATTAAAATTACTATTTATCTCTTCTCCCAATCTTATCTTTACCCTTTTTGATATAAATAGACTATAGCAATTATCTATTACATTATTCATCAAAATATTAATATTATCGATATTCCTATTTAATGATAAATTACCCAATGTTATATCATTGAAATCATTAAGTGCTTTCATTGTAATATTTATAAGAAAAGACTGTCTTATAATTGAGTTTTTATCTTCATTTATTTCATCAGTTTTATCTATATTTTCTACATACTTAGATATTGTGAAATTATAGTTTTGTATATCATAAATAATGTTAGATATTAATAACTTTATTTTTTTATTGGTATAAAGAGTTTTTCTCATGTTTTTATTATAACATACAAATTTTAAAAAATCTAATATTGAATTCAAAAAATGAATTTATAATATGAATTTATATTATAAATTTACAATATAAATTTTACTTAAAAATTCATAATATTCATTTAAACTTATCAACATTATAAACAACTTATCAACATATTTAATTATTGAATTCATTAAGTAATTTTTTGAATTTGAATTCAATTTTTAAATAGTTAGATGCTCTTATATATTAATATAATATATTTTTAAATTTTAAAAATTTATTGTTATTATTATAACGTTAATATGTTGATAAGTTTTATATATAAGAAGAAATTAAAAAAATTATTTTATAAGATGTTGATAAGTTATTTATTATAAACAAACTTCAAATTACATAAATTTCATAAATTCAAAAATAAAATTTATAAAAAATTTATTTTAAACTTTCGTTAGTAAGTTGATAATTATTATGCACTTATTAACAGTTTATCAACAATTCTTATAATCACTTATATTTTTTACATAGATTATATAAGAAAATAACATATCTGGAGAGAATATGTCATATAATTTTAAGCTAATTGTTAAAAATGGACATAATGAAGAGATTTTGGATTTAATAGATTTAAGTTCTCAGATAAAATTATCAGATATAAAAGTAGACTTAAAAACAATAGAAGGCAATAAATACACATCAATAAAATCTGGTATAGGAATTATATCTTCAGGAAGAAAGCTTGATTTTGCAATACCTATTTTTGAATATAAAGATAATTTAGGAAAGTGGGTAAAAATAGAATCTCAATATACAAAGTACACAACTATGATTCTTTCAAATAACTCAAATAGATATTTTATAAGAATAGAGTTTGAAAATGAGATTTATGAGGCAGAACATATAATGACTTCTGTTGGAGGATATACTGTAAAATACATAAATAATTTAGGTGTTATAAATATTTCTCTTGAATCTTTAGATAAAACTTTTTTAAGGCAAAAAGAAGACACTTACAAATTAAACATTACAAATGAAAATAAACAGGATATATATTATAAATCTTTAAGTTTAGTGCCTACTGCTGTGTCATTTAATTTAGAGTTTGATAATATAATTGGAGATGAGCTTTATTTTTTATTTGCAAACAAGCAAAACTTTGGAATAGAGGCGAACATAAATAATATAGATGTTACTAGATGCACTGTTGATTTTGACGGAGAAGTTTTAAAAGTAAATGGCGTTATTTATGATTATAAAGGCATAAGACCAGAGCTTAATGCCGGAGATAATATATTTTATTTAGACACCAATCAAACTTGCACAAATGCCTATATAAGATACAAAAGGGGTGTTTTAATATGATGATGCCTTATCATTTTTTAAGCGGTATATATAAACTTCCTCCAAGTGAGTATAAAAAATTTGAAGAGACAGGAAGCTATATAAAAATAATTCCATACTATAATAATAAATATTATACAGAAAGAGAGATAATATATACAGAAAACTTTTATAAATCCTATGAGTTTAATTTAAACAAAAGAGGCGGAAGCTCTGGTAAAATAAGTTTTAATATTCCTCTAGACAATATAAATATAAATGACAAAGTGGAATATTTTTTAAATGGCAATAAAAAGTTTGTAGGCTATATTGAAAGCATTGATAATTCTGGCTTAAATGTTACAGTTATTCCTATATGGGGGCGGCTTCTTCATCAGTATATACAAGGGGACTTAATTTTAGAATCTACTAAAGGAGTTCTTGATATAGTTTTGTCTCTTAAAGAAAAGATAGAAGAGATGGGCATAATTTTTGATGAGAAAAATATTGATTTAAATAATGACAAACAAATAACAATGTCTTTTAGCGGTAAGAATGTTTCTGATATACTTGATGAGGTAGAAGAGAATATATCAAAAAGCTACTCTTGGGGTGTTGATATTAACAATACATTTTATTTTAAAGAGTTTTCTAATATTCCAACCAAAAAAATTAATTGGCATAATAATCATTTTTCAGAGAGCGAATATACAGAGGATTCTTCAGATTTGGTAAGCAGATATATAATAAAAATGAAAGACAGCATCATAGATGAAAATGGAGAGGATAAAGAAGTTTATAGAGCTCTTCCAAAGATAGTTGGTGCAGATAAACTATATCCTGCAATACCATTAGAAAAAGAGATAGGCATAAAAACAGATATTTTTGAACTTAATTATAAGCTTGAAAATTATGACCTTGCCTATGAATATGCTTATCAGTTTTTAACCAATCAAGAGAAAAAAGAAACTGTTCAGCTAAAAAACATAAATTGCAATTTAACAGATATTGATATAAATGAATGTGTAGAGTGCATATTAAAACCTACAAACAATTTTTATAAAATAATAGATTTTAATGATTTTACAATTATAGAAAGCCATTTGAATGAAGTTTACTCAAGCGACATAATAGATATTGATAGTGCAATAGAGACAAGAAAATATCCAAACTACAAACAGCAAAATAGCGTGAAACTCTCTGATATAGATAAATATTATAAAGATGTATGCAATCATGTTTATAATATTACAAAAATAGCTATATTTTTTTCTGATGGTTTGGAAGATAAAGAAAATAATGTTAGTGCATTATTTCAGGTTGAAGATGGAGAGCATACACAAAGAAAGTACTGTAAAAATGGTTTTGCTTTATTTGATGTTTCAGGATATGACAAAAGAAATATTATAATAACATCAGAGAGAAGTAATATACTTTATGAGAAGTTTATATGTTTTTTTGACAGTGGTTCTAAGACAGTTGAGATGAATGTGAGGAGCATTAATTATAAGTTTGAAAACAATCATTTAACAGTTGATGCTGATTTATCAAAGATGAATGTAAAACGCACTAATTATTTATATGACCAAGAAGAGCAAAGGAAGAAATTGGAGAGTCTTTTAACCTATTCTGAGAGCTAATTATTTTAAACTTTGGGGCTGTCCTAGATAACTTAAATTTGTTAAAATTTAAGTATGAAACGCAGTAAATTAAGTAAAGATAAACAAT